>CAYZFL010000162.1:0-4880 GCA_964477785.1 uncultured Bacteroides sp. | reverse complement strand
GCTAGCGTTCATCCTGAGCCAGGATCAAACTCTCCGTTGTTGGTATGTTTGTTTTCTTTTTTCTGTTGTAAATGACCTTCCGGCCTTTACTCCGGCCTGACTTTTTATTGCAGGATATTGAACGGGAACATCTCATGTCTCAGCCGCCTCTCTCCGGTTGCCCGGCTCCCGGCGGCTTCACAATCCTATGCTCTTGTACTACTCATCTATTGTAATCATTTCAATGTTCTTTGGGGTGCCTCTCGGGGTTTGTCCCTCAAAGCGAGTGCAAAGTTATACCATTTTCCCTTCTCACGCAAGTATTCCGAGAAAAAAGTTTTGAAATTTAAACTCCTTTAACTGAAATAGGACTAATTTCACAGTTATTCACAGTCAGAACCCCGTTTTACGGCCTAAATCCCACTCCTCAGGCTTATTTAAAAATGGAAGTTATATAATGCCTCCGCATGAAAAATCCCCACCTCGGGCTGCCGGGGACCTGTACTATTTGCCCACCACACGAAATTTATATAATTTTGCAAGGTTAAATCCAGAGACGAACTGAATATTGTTACAACTATAATGAATTTCCTCTATGACTCTATATAATATATATGGAATCGCATCCGGAATCATTGCAGCCTCCCTATGCATGGGATCCTGCGGCGGTTCCGGCACAAAGACTGACAAAGATAGCGACTCTACAAAAGATAAAATATGCACCGGCGCCGACTCAATAATGCGCAGTCGCTTCCAGGACAACAAGCCCGGAGCGGTGATTCTGATTGCCAAAGGCGACTCGGTGATATTCTCCCGCGGTTACGGCCTCGCCGATATGATGACCGGCGACTCAATCGACACTCAGACGCTCTTCAACATCTGCTCCATCTCAAAACAATTTTCAGCCATTGCCTTGCTGAAACTGCAGGAACAGGGTCTTCTCTCGCTCGACGACAAACTCGTGAAATACATGCCCGAGTACAGTATCCCGGCACTTAAAGACATAACTCTCAGGCAGATGATGAGCCACACATCGGGCATTCCCGACTCACGGCCACGCACCGAAGCCGAATGGCAAAACTATCTCCACAACCACAAAAGTCAATATAAAAATGTAAAAGATTATAAGCTTTACGCGCAGTGGGAGGAGTCGTGCCAATATCTCAAAGATCTTAAAAAGCTGAATTTCAAGTCCGGAGACGCATACGAGTATATGAATCCTACGTTTCAGCTCGTTGAGCCTATCGTGGAAAGACTGACAGGCAAGATATTTACCGACTGGATGCAAGAAGAAATCTTCGCTCCGGCCGGAATGAAAAACACCATCTACCTCGAGCCTGAAAAAGAAATGACAAAAGCCGCCCACGGCTACGAACAGGATACTAACGGCAAATGGCACGAAATGGACTATGGTGAAGCATATTTCTTCCCTACCAAAGCCGATGGCGCCATATATGCCAATGCCGAAGACTTCTTCAGATGGCAACGCGCCCTCATAAACGGACGAATAGTTGGAAAAGAATCACTTGCTCAGGCATTTACGCCCTTAATTAAAACAGATATCGCCGAAACAAGCTACGGTCTCGGATTCTTCCTCGAAAAGAAAGAAGGCTGCCCGCTGAAAATATTCCACACCGGCGACAACGGCGGCTTCTTCACTTACGAAGCCATTATACCTGAAGCCGACATAAGTTATCTCGTTTTCGCCACACGCAATGACTGGTCACGCGAGGAAACGGCCGAGAAAATCGACAAACTTCTTCGCGAGAATGGCCTGGCTGCCAATATTTCCGAGAATGCCAACCGTTCAACAAATTAACAATTCCCCAAACTATAAAAAATGATAACCAGCTTAAAAAAAGTATCGAAACTCGGTGTCTCCCTTATCTCCGCATTACTTCTCACCTTTACGGCCTCATGTGTAAACGACAACGAAGACAAAGGAGGCAAAGGCGCCGATCTGAAAGTGGGCGACACACTGCCGCAGTTTGAAGTAACGCTAAACAACGGCCAGAAAGTCACAACTGAATCTCTCAGAGGCAAAGTTTCGGTGCTCGTATTTTTCAACACCAAATGCTCCGATTGTCAGAAAGAACTTCCCGAAGTTCAGAAAGTCTATGACAGCTATAAGTCTCAGTCCGAGAACCTCAGACCGGTAATCGCCTGCATCGCCAGAGCAGAGAGCGCCGAAGAAATCGAAAAATACTGGTCCGAACACAGGCTGTCGCTCCCCTACTCCGCCCAGCCCGACGCCAAAGTCTACAAGCTCTTCGCCGACAAGGGCATACCCCGCGTTTATATTTCAGACGCCTCGCTCAAAATCGGCAGAATATTCATCGACACCGATTACCCAACGCCCGAGATGATTGCCGGGGCCATCGAGGCCTGCCGCTGACCCTATACAAAACATTTCATTCCAAGGTACATTATATAATATATGACATCGTCATATAATATATGACATCGTCGGCAAAATGCGCCGGCGACAAAAATTCGATAATGGTAAAAAAGAAAATAGCCGGTAAAAAGCCGGCCGCATCAGCATCCGGTCAGGGTAACAGTCCGCTCAAACTCGGATTTTTAGGTCTCACGGCCCTCACTTTCGGCATGATGGTTGGTTCGGGCATCTTCGACCTGCCACAGAACTTCGCAAAAGGCGCAGGGCTCGGAGCGGTGGCAGTCGCTTGGGTCATTACCGCCGCGGGCATGCTGCTCCTCGTAGGCTCGCTCAAAACCCTGGCCGACCGTCGCCCCGACCTCTCGGCTGGCATCTATCAATATGCGCAGGAAGGCTTTGGCAACTACCTCGGCTTCAATTCCGCCTGGGGGTACTGGCTCTGCGCCTCTTTCGCCAACGTGACATACGCCGTGATGCTCAACGACTCATTCGGCGCCTTCTTCCCCTCGCTACTCAACCATGGCTGGGAATTCCTCATCTTCGGCACCGTGCTGATATGGACCATGTTCGGTCTCGTGGCAATGGGAGTGCAGACCGCAAAGAAACTAAACAATTTCCTTGCCGCGCTGAAGGTCACGGTAATCGTCACAATTGTCGTGCTCCTGTTTCTCAATGTGAAATACGGCATGCTCAGCTATGAATTCTTGAGCAGCTTCACCGACTTCAGCGACCTGGCCACACAGATAAAAAGCACCATGCTCATCACCGTATATTGCTTCATCGGCATCGAAGGAGCTGTGATGATGTCGGCAAGAGCCAAAAAACCGAAGGACGTAGGCAAAGCCGGAGTAGTAGGATTTTTCGGAGCCTGGATTCTCTATGTATTGGTATCGATGCTGAGCTACGGCATAATGCACCGCCCCGAGCTGGCACATCTCGATAATCCCTCGGTGGCATACGTGCTGCAGACCGTATGCGGCGAATGGGCTTATTATTTTGTAATCGCATCTGTGATAATAAGTCTACTTGGTGGATGGCTGAGCTGGACTTTCATCACCGCCCAGGTGCCTATGGAGGCGGCCAAAACTAAAATTCTGCCCAAAAGTTTCGAACGGCTCAATGGCAAGCAGATGCCTGCTTTCGGTCTTTTCGTGTCGAGCGTCATCATGCAGATATATCTCGTGACCGTCACCACAGCCGACAATGTTTATCTCATGTCACTGAATATCACAAGCATGATGATACTGCCCTGCTACCTCTTCTGCGGCATGTTTCTCTGGAAGGCCTCCCTTCACCCGGCCTTGCTCAATAATCCGAGCCGGAAAAAGAGGCTGAGATTTCTACTCACCGGCATTTTCTGCACAATCTATTGCGTCTGGATGCTTTATTCGGCCGGACTCTTCATGCTCATGCTCTCATCTGTATTCTATATAATAGGTGTGCCGATTTATATTAAAGCCCGCAGGGAGAATCTGTCGGCCGACCGACAGAAGCACGGCTGGCTCTCACTTTTCAGCACGGGAGAGAAATGGCTGCTCGCCGGTCTCACTGTCTGTGCCGTCATCTCAATCGCAATGATAGCTACCGGGCACACAGTACTTCCCTAAACAATGGGCACGGCTTTCCTCTCCATTTAGGTTTCAGACCGTATTTTCCGCGAAAATTTTAGCATTATTTACACATTAAAATTACCGTCTGACGATACAGCGTAAGAGGATAATTTATTACCTTTGCAACAATCAAAATCAAAAGCGAATAAAATCAAAATCAAATACGTAAAACACTAAACTAAAAACTGAAAACGATGATCAGCAGCAAAATGAACGACGCGATAAACGCGCAGATCAACGCCGAATTCTGGTCGGCATATCTTTATCTTTCAATGGGTCTCAACTTCGAGGCAAAAGGACATCAGGGTGTGGCAAACTGGTTTAAAATCCAGTTCCAGGAAGAGCAGGCACATGCCCAGATTTTTATGAACATGGTCAACTCTCGTGGCGGCCGCGTAGTGCTCAAGCCCATAGAGTCCGTTCCTACCGACTGGGACACCATCCTCGCAGCCTTTGAAGACACTCTCGCCCACGAGCGCAAAGTCACCGCTCTCATCAACAATCTCTATGCCATAGCCGAAGAAGAGCATGACTATGCTTCACGCGGCTCGCTTGATTGGTTTGTCAAAGCTCATCGACCGTCTGAAACTCATCGGCGACAACGGTCTCGCTCTCTACATGCTCGACCAGGAGCTTGCAGCACGCACTTATGTAGTGCCCTCGCCCCTTGCTACAAAGGCATAAGCACACGGTTTAAGCCCAATCATGGTATAGACCTGCCAATTGACAGATGATACTTACGGTCCGTCGGTTTTACACTGCCGGACCGTATTATTTTTTTAATATACAGCCGTTTTCAAATCATAATCGGGACGATATATTCCCTGCGGTTTCTCTATTTTGGCCAAAATTGCAATCTTGTCCTAAATATTTTTTGAGCATGGTACAACTTG
>CAYZFL010000161.1:0-4888 GCA_964477785.1 uncultured Bacteroides sp. | reverse complement strand
CTCGGCTTTTGCCTTGGCCTTACGGGGCTTTGCCGAATGGATATAAGCGGTCGGAGCCATCAATAAGAGGGCTCCGGCTGCAATGAGGGTTTTACTTAATATTTTCATCCTTGCGGTAAGTCTTTAAGACATAGAATCGCCTTATTTATTAGGAAGCACCTTGAGGAGGGTGACATCGAAAATAAGAGTCTGGTTGGGGCCGATTACGCCGCCTGCGCCCTGCTCGCCGTAAGCGAGAGCCGAGGGGATGAAGAGACGCCATTTGGAGCCTTCGGGCATGAGCTGAAGAGCCTCGACCCATCCGGGTATAACCTGGGTGACGCCGAAAGTAGCGGGTACGCCGCGCTCCTCGCTGGAGTCGAATACGGTGCCGTCGATGAGTTTGCCGGTGTAGTGAACCTCTACGCGGTCGTTCTTGGAGGGTTTGGGACCCTTGCCTTCCTCAAGCACTTCATACTGGAGGCCTGAGGCTGTGGTCTTAACCTCTACTCGCTTGCCGTTCTCAACCAGGAAATCGCGGCCTGCCTTGGAAACGGCTTCGGCTGCCTCACGCTGTTTGGCCTCAAGCGCGGTGAAATATTCCTGTATCACCTTCTTGGCCTCGTCGTAGCTCATCTTGGGGGTTGAGTTGTAGTAAACGGCGGCGACACCGTCGGCGAAGTCCTCGACATTGATTTCGGGTATGCCGCTTGCGCGGAAGTTGTTGCCCATGCTGAGTCCGAGTGCATAGCTCAGGCGGTCTAATTTCTTTTCTTCCATGATGGATATGTGTTTTAAGTTTGTAATTTATTTAATTTCTTTAAGTTATATAATCCGTATAAGCGACAGGGCTTATCCGTTAAAGCATAACGGCAAATGGCGTGCCAAAGTTGACGGGACTGCGGAAAATCACAGGCCGGAAACCTTGCCGGGATTCCTGGCTATGAATTCCTTCCATGACTTGCAGCCTTTTTCGACCACGGGTTTGGAAGATTCATAGAAGTGACAGAGAGCTGCGGCGAGGGCGTCGGTGGCATCGAGTTTGGGCAGCATGGAGCTTTCCGGAATGCTGAGTATGCGCCTGAGCATCTCCTTTACCTGCTCCTTTGAGGCGGCTCCGTTGCCTGTAATGGCCATCTTGATTTTACGGGGCTCGTATTCGGTTATGGGTACGTCGCGTGAAAGAGCTGCGGCCATAGCCACGCCCTGACTGCGGCCGAGCTTGAGCATCGACTGCACGTTCTTGCCGAAAAAGGGAGCCTCAATGGCCATCTCGTCGGGCAGATACTGCTCCACAAGGCCGAGCACACGGTCATAGATACGCCTGAGCCTGAGGTAGTGGCTCTCGAAGCGGCTGAGCTCGATAAGGCCCATGGCGATCATCTGCGGCTTCTTGTCAATCACGCCGAGGATGCCGTAACCCATCACGTTTGTGCCGGGGTCGATGCCTATGATGATACGGTCGTATTTTCGCAGCTCACTGTTTGCCGGCATATTGCACAAGGGGCTGAAGAACGGTTATAAAAAAGAGCACCTTGCCGTCGTATCCGTAACGGGAGGTGACGGGGCTTACGGCGCGGAGCACGGCGTCCTGACGGGCAAACTCGGGATTCTCTGCCTCTGCGACCCACATAAGGGCCACTGAAGCTCCGTCGTCGGAGTTATCGCCTGCGGGAGCGGATTCGTGAGGTGTGATGAACGAGAGCACGGGCTTCATGAAGTCAGCGCCTTGTCCCGAGGCTTTACTTTCGCAAAGACCGGGCATCACATTTTCCTTCATCCACCGGCCGAACTCAGGCACGAGCCTGCGCGGCAGATGGAAGGTGACGTTGATTATATATTGTTTCATGCAAATACTGAATTAGGAACGGGGCGAGTCATCACCGGTCTGTTCAACGGCTTTTTTCATCCTGCGGTTGAATTTCACAAAGCGGCCAATGAAGCCGAGATGACGCCCGAGCGTAGGAAAGAAGCCGTAATAATAGCTCATGATTTTAAACCTCTCGATGAGCGATGCCCGGCGGTTTGCCGTCGTTACGCCCTCGGCAAGATAATCGATGACCACGCCGGGAATGTAGATGTTGCTGCGCGAGTGCTGGAGACAGCGTATACACCACTCATAATCGGCAGAATAGCGGTATTTGAGCTGATAATATGACGCAATCTTCCGGAGCACGCACATCGCCTGGTGACAGACAAGCATGCCGTGGCTGAAATCGCGGTAAGTGAGCTTCACGGGAGCCGTGAGATGACGGGGAGCCAGGAAGCGGCCTTTGTCGTCGACGAGATTTGTTTGGCCGTAGATAATGCCCGGCACGCCATATTCGTCGTGGGCCTTCTCATATTTCGAGAGAATGTCGGATGAGTGGAACTTGTCGCCCGCGTTGAGGAAAATCACGTACTTGCCCTGGGCGCGGCCGAGACCTTTGTTCATGCCGTCGTAAATGCCGCGGTCGGGTTCGGAAAAGACTTTGCGGCTGGGATTGGGACAGTCGTTGATTATTTTTAACGTGTCGTCTTTGGAAGCTCCGTCGATGATTATATGCTCGTAAGATTTACAATCCTGGGAGTCAACGCTTTGAAGCGTACGCAAAATGGTTTTCCCGGCGTTATAAGTTACGGTTATTATCGAAAAGAGAGGGCTGTGGCTCATATTGTACTATTGGTCGTGCGATGTTTATTTGCAAAATTAATGATTTTTTTCTTAAATTTGCGAGCAAAATCAAGAAATAACCAAGAAATGAAACGAATATTACTATCCCTCATAGCCGTGGTGGCCCTCATGGGCATGACACTGCCGGCCTCGGCACAATTCCGCTACGGCGTAGTCGCAGGCCCCACCTTAACCGATCTCCACTTCAAGCAGGACCTTGCGAGTGTGAGCCAGACCGTAGGTGGTCAGGCTGGTGTGATGGGCGAAATGATGTTTCCGGGCATAGGCTTCGGCCTCGACTTCGGTTTTCTCTACAACATGGCCGGAGCGAAGGTAAACCTCGGCGACAAAGAGATATGGGCCTCGCAGGGCTACGGCAACGAGCGTCTGATGCTCCACCAGCTGCAGATTCCTCTCCATCTGAGATTTAAATGGACGAGAATGAACGGACTGGAGGACACCGTGGCACCCTTTGTTTACGGCGGCCCCGACTTCTCGATACTCCTGGGCCACAGCAAGTGCAAGGCCATGGAATATGCGGGCGGCGACCTCGGACTCACAGCCGGCCTGGGCGTGGAGCTCTTCAAACGCTGGCAGGTATCGGGCTCATACACCTGGGGCATGACCTACCTGCTCAAGACCCGTCTGCTCGACAATTACAGCGCCCGCGGACGCCAATGGACGGTGAGAGTGGTATATTTCCTTAAATAAACCGGGGCCTTGGACAAGCCCGTATATGAAATAAAACTCGAAAGAGATGCCGCGGGCCGTCAGACGATTTATGACGGCCTGCGCCGCAAATGGCTCGTACTCACGCCCGAAGAATGGGTGAGACAGCATTTCGTAAAATATCTCATCGAGCAGCTGGGCTATCCTGCAAGCCATATCGCAAACGAGGTGGCGCTGAAACTCAACTCGGCTAAAAAACGCTGCGACACGCTTGTTTACGGCAAAGACCTCAAGCCTTTATTACTTGTAGAATACAAAGAAGAAAAAGTAGAAATCACCCAGCAGGTGTTTGACCAGATCGCCCGTTACAATTCGGTAATTGAGGCGCCCTATCTGGTGGTGACAAACGGAAGGAGCCTGTTTTGCTGCCGCTTCCTGCCCGAAGGACAGGGTTATGAATTTCTGCCTTCGATACCCGGATATGACGGGATATGCGGAAATAAGACGAATGAGTGAAAAATATGCGACCTAAGACGCTGAGACATATTGCCGCGCTGATGCTTGCCGTGACGGGATATTTCCTTCTCGGCAACAGTCTTTTCGTGCATACACATGTGCTTGACGACGGTCACATCATAGCCCACTCCCACCCCTTCATACCCGGAAGTCACCACGGCCACAGCGACACAGCCCTGCTCAGTCTCGCCGAGCTCGGCGCCGAGATGACGGCAGACCGGGAGAACGACATTCCGGTCTTCACAGAGCCGCTGAGATGGGAAAAGATATACACCGGACCCGAGACGGTTTCGGTATCCCTGCCGACAAGCCGCAGGTCGCTGCGCGCACCTCCCGCAATCTAAGTTTACAACATTTTTACGGACGTTTCACAGCAAACGCCCTGCAAAACAGACATGAAGGCTACGCTCCGAGGGGGCGTATGTCCTGACCTGTCATGCATCCCATACTATTGTCATACTTAGAAAACACATCACGTCACAATGCTAAAACACATACTGGCGTCGGCGCTCGTCATGGCGTCGGTGCTCATCGCAGGCGCGCAGACTCCTGCCAGAACCGTAAAAACAACAGACAACAACGACACAAACCTCACGGGCCATGTGATAGACGCCGAAAACGGCGAGCACATACCCTTCTACAATATCAGAATCGTAGGGCAGAAAATAGGCACGGAGACCGATGCCTCGGGCCACTACACCCTCCGCGACCTCAAGCCCTGCAAATATCAGGTGCAGGCCTCGTTTACGGGCTATGTGACCCAGATAAAGGACGTGACGCTCGAGAAAGGGAAAACCGTGGAGCTTAACTTCACGGTAGAGCCCGACCTCGTGATGCTCGACCAGGTGGTGGTCACCGGTACCAAGAGCGAACTGAAACGAAGGCACAGCCCTGCGCTGGTGAGCGTGGTCGACAACAAGCTGCTCAACCTCGTAAGCGCCACATCACTTGCCGACGGTCTCAGTTTCCAGCCGGGCGTAAGGGTTGAGAACGACTGCCAGAACTGTGGCTTCACGCAGGTGCGCATCAACGGTCTCGACGGCCACTACTCGCAGATACTCATGAACTCGC
>CAYZFL010000160.1:0-5005 GCA_964477785.1 uncultured Bacteroides sp. | reverse complement strand
ATTGTCGAGATTGCAGTGATACATCTGGCCCTCCTTGTCGGGAAGCTGGCCTGTGCCGTAGCCCGAAGCCTCGTTTACAACGTAGGGCGGCTGAATCTCTTCGTAACCGGCGATCGAAGCCTGGTCGAGGAAGAACTGGATGAGCGCGCGCTGGAGCTTGGCGCCTTTGCCGCGGTAGACGGGGAAGCCGGCACCGGTGATTTTGACGCCGAGGTCAAAGTCGATGATATTGTACTTCCTGCAGAGGTCCCAATGGGGCAGTGAGCCTTCGGGGAGGTCGGGTATCTTGCCCCCGGTTTTGTCGACGATATTGTCGGCGGCGGTGAGACCTTCGGGCACCATAGCGCAGGGCACGTTGGGCACGGAGAGGAGAATCTCGGTTATGCCTTTTTCAGCGGCCTCGACGCCGTCGGCGTCTTTTTTCTGCTCGTCCTTGAGCTTGGACACTTCTTTCTTTACTTCTTCGGCCTCGTCTTTTCGGCCTTCCTTCATGAGTTTGCCTATGTTTGCAGCAAGACCCTTGAGCACGGAAGCCTCGCTGTCGCTTTTGGCCTGGAGACGGCGGCGCTCGGTGTCGAGTCCGAGCACCTTGGTGATAGCCTCGCGGCCGTCGAAGCCCTTGATGGCAAGACGGCGGATAATGTCTTCCGGATTTTCTTTAATCTGTTGAAGAGTAAGCATATTGTGTTTCTTTTATAATCGGTTAATAATAGAGCCTGCCGATAGTGCGGCAGACAGGGGTTAGGCGAATGTCAGCTGAGGAGCTTTTTGACGATTGCGGATATTTTGCCGCCTTCAGCTTTGCCGGCGAGTTCTTTTGTGGCGGTGCCCATCACGCGGCCCATGCCTTTCATGTCGGTGACGCCGAGGCGGGCGATGATTTCCTTGACGGCGGCCTCGACTTCTTCGTCGCTCATGGCCTTTGGCAAAAATTCCTGAATGACGGCCACTTCGGCAAGTTCGCCGTCGGCGAGGTCCTTACGCGACTGCTGGGCGTAGATTCTGGCGCTTTCCTTGCGCTGCTTAACCATGCGGGTCATGATTTTGACGGCCTGTTCGTCGGTGAACTCTCCGTTGCTGCCGGGAGCTGTCTTGGCCTCGATAAATTCTTTCTTAACGCCGCGGAGTGCCTCCAGACGGGCTTTGTCGCGGGCGAGCATCGCTTCACGGATGCTCTTGTCTACTGTCTCGAATATGCTCATTTTGATATGATTTTTGTCTTGTTTGGGGTAGGGGGGCGTGGCCTGCGGACCCAAAGTCTTTGCAGTTCACGGAGTCTACGCTTGCAACTCGCAAAGATAGCTAATATTTCAATATAATGCAAAATTAATCGGGTAACGCCATTCCTTATAATATTTATCACTAATTTTGCAGGGTTAATACAAGCAGAAAAACGATGCAGGAAAATAAGGCGAAACCGGAGAGCGAAAACGGGGTTGACAAACAGCGTTACCGCGGACATATTTCATTGTGCGAGATAGACTTGCCGGGACAGAAGTCGATAAGCGAGTCGAAGGTGGCAATCATAGGAGTGGGCGGCTTAGGATCGCCGGTGTCGCTTTATCTCGCCGCGGCGGGTGTCGGGACGATGGTGCTTGTCGATGCCGACAGAGTGTCGCGATCAAATCTACAGCGTCAGATAGCTCATTTTTCGCCCGACGAAGGCAAGCCAAAAACCACTTCGGCTGCAGAGAAAATCGCCATGCTCAATCCTGCGGTGAATATTGTGGAATATAGGGAAAAACTTACCGCCGAAAATGCCTCCAGGATATTGGAGGGAGTGACCGCCGTAGCCGACTGCACCGACAGTTTCGAGAGCCGTCTTTTGGTGTCCCGGCTCTGCAAGGAAAGGAATATCCCATGCGTAACAGCATCGGTGTCAAGGTTTAGCGGACAGATATTCACATGGACGCCGGGGCATAAAGGCTATGACGAAATATTCGGCGACAGCGTGGACGAAACCAACGACGAGCCGCGGGAATGTGCGGTAAACGGGGTACTAAATACGGCCGTGGGAGTGATGGGCACACTGCAGGCTACGGAGATAATCAAGATAGTGGCGGGAGCATGGCACGGCAAGCCGGTGGGCGAACTGCTGACCGACCGCCTGCTCACCTTCGACGCCCTCACCATGAGCTTCAGGGAATACGAGATGTGAAGGTGCCGGAGGTATGGGGATGATAGGGTTTAAGGAGACTATAGCAGCTGCGACAAATTTAATTATTTTTAAGAATTTGTGGTTAAAAAAGTGATTATGCTTGCGGGATTGTGTTAATTTTATTAATTTTGCGTTGCATAATTTCGCCAATAAATATCAACCTCTCTCTTCAGCTGACTATGAAGCTATATAACTATCAGAAAATAAACTATCTGCATAAGACATTCTTAGGCATTGCGCTGCTTATGTTGCCGGTGATACCGATGATAGCACAGAATAGCGAAGCCACATCACGGGCCGAAAAAAGCGAGAAAGTATTTGGCCGCACACCGCAGAGTGGCAAGGTTTCCGAGGTGCTCGTCTACAATGGCGGCCGCTACGGATGGGAACTTGGCGGCGGTCCCGGTCTCGTGACCCCTCTGAAAAACGGATCCTTCTTCGGATCGATGCGTCCCACCTTCGGGCTATTTATACATAAAGACCTCACTCCGGCATTCGGCTTAGGCGTTGAATCTGTGTTCGGTTTCAACACCTCGACCATGGTACCCGAGCGGCAGATGCACAGCAAGACGGGCATAGACCACAGCTACTTGGGAGTCTTCGTCACCACCGATCTGATTTCGGCCTTCCAGGGCTATCCCGGCAACAAGCCCCGCAAATTCGGCTTTGGCCCCACACTGGGCATAGGATGGCTCCACGACTTTTCAGACCATAACAGGACATACGACGCCTTAGGCGCGAAATTCGGCATCAACCTTAAGTTCAGCCTCTGCGAGAACCTTTCGCTGAGCCTGCGCCCATCGATATTCTGGCAGCTGACCCGCAGCAAAAACGCAAATGTATCGTTTGACGTCAACCGCTCGGTATTCTCCTTCTCGGCCGGATTAGGCTACCGCTTCGGCATGCCTTTCAGATTCATGAGACCTTATAACCCCGGCGAAATCGATTTCCTCAACGGGCAGATCAACGACCTGCGCACAGAGCTGGCTACCGAGAAGAGCCACACCGAAACCTGGAAGCTCAAGGCCCAGGATCTTGAGGGCAAACTCGACGCAGCCAACCGCCGTCAGACTCAAGTACAGGTGGTTAAAGAGGTGCGCGACAATCTCAACACCACACGCTATATATTCTTCGGCAAAGGGTCGAGCCGCGTATCGGCAGACCAGCAGCCCAATGTGGAGATGATTGCTTCCTACATGAACAATCATCCGGGTTCGACGGTGAGCATCAAAGGTTATGCATCGCCTGAAGGCAACGCCGAGGCAAACCAGAAGCTCGCCCGCCAGAGGGCCGAGGCCGTAAAGGACGCTCTAGTGAAGAGGTATAAGATTGCGGCTTCGCGCATATCGGCTGAAGGCGAAGGAGTGGGGCAGATGTTTGACGAGCCGGGCTGGAACCGCGTGAGCATCGCCACCATCACCGTGACAAAGTAAATTTTTAAAGCATTCTAAATTATGCAATTCGGGTCAGGCGCGGTCTGACCCCTACACCTGCATCGGCCGAACTTGAAACTATTTGTCTCTCCCGGTTGTTTCTATCTAAAAAATAACTGACATGAGCATACATCTAATAACCGAAATATTCGGCTACCTCGCGAGCATCTGCATGATACTCGGCTATATGCCTCAGGCGATTGTCACCATACGCACCCGGCAGACCGACGGCATCGCAATGCCCACCTTCTGCATGCTGGGTCTCGGCAGCCTTTTCTTTGTGATTAACGGTATACTTTGGGGAAATATCCCTCTGGTAATCACCAATGTAATCACACTGGTATGCTCGGTGATAATTTTCGCCATCAAGATACATAACGACAACAAAAAGAAAAAACTCAGATAATAATGGAAACTACTCGTCAGGCAAAGATATCACGTCTTTTGCAGAAAGAATTAAGCGAAATATTCCGTCAGCAGACAGCCAAACTTCACGGTGTACTGGTTTCGGTAAGTGCCGTGAGAGTCACTCCCGACCTTTCGATAGCAAAGGCCTATCTTTCGGTGTTCCCTTCGGATAAATCAAAAGAAATACTTGAAAACATCACACGCAGCGCAAAGACAATCCGCTATGAACTGGCGCAGAAAGTGCGTTTCCAGCTCAGGAAGACTCCCGAACTGCAGTTCTATCTCGACGATTCGCTCGACTATATTGAAAACATCGACCACCTCTTAGGCAAAGACACCGAGGAGAAGCCGGCCTAAATCACTTCCCGGCGGTATCCATAATGATGGTGACCGGGCCGGAATTGAGGAGCGACACTTTCATGTCGGCGCCGAATACACCGCGCCTGACCTCTCGGCCAAGGATGCGCTCCACCTCTTTACAATATAATTCATACAGCGGCAGGGCCTTTTCGGGTCTTGCCGCGTGTATATAGCTTGGTCTGTTGCCTTTCTCGGTCATTGCGAGGAGGGTAAACTGGCTCACGGCCAGCACGTCGCCGCCGGTTGCGGCAATTGAAAGATTCATCACACCGTTATCGTCATCGAAGATTCTCAGCGAGCATGTTTTTGCGGCGAGTTTGAGTATGTCGGCCTCGGTGTCGGTATCGGCTATGCCCACGAGCACCATTATGCCGGGACCTATGGCGCTTATCAGCTTGCCGTCGACCTCGACGGAAGCGTGGATAACTCTCTGTATTACAAGTTTCATTGTGCGGAATTTTCTTCGTGAAGGGCTGTATAAATCGTGCGTGCCTTGGCGGGGCCGACGAGCCTGGTAAGTTCGGGCAGGTCAGCTTCGGTCACTTTCTTGAAGCTCTTGAAATGCTTGAGCAGCAGGTCGGATGTCTTTTCGCCTATGCCCTTAATCTCGGCCAGACGGCTTGAAATCTGCGCCTTGCTGCGGCGA
>CAYZFL010000159.1:0-5041 GCA_964477785.1 uncultured Bacteroides sp. | reverse complement strand
AAAAGCAATAACTATAATCAACTTTGTCTCAACAACAAACCTACGATATTTATAAAAGGGCTAAATATGAATTCATCGCATTTCGACGGTCTTGACCGCAATATATTGCACGACCTGTCACAGAACGCACGCAAACCTTATCTTGAGATAGCCAGGGAAAACGGAGTAAGCGGCGCTGCGATTCACCAGCGCATCCAGAGGCTCATGGGCGCCGGAGTGATAACCGGTTTTCAGAGCATGATAGATCCGGCTTCCGTGGGATATGAGACATGCGCATACGTAGGTCTCTACCTCAAGAATCCTTCGGAATATTCCGAGGTAATCGAAAAGCTAAAAAAGATACCCGAAGTGGTGGAATGTCATTTCACTACCGGTCAGTATGACATCTTCATCAAGCTGTTTGCCAAGAACAACGACCATCTGCTGCATCTTCTTCAGAATGAGATACAGGCACTGGGCACATCAAGAACAGAAACACTGATTTCGTTTAAGATGGTGTTTAACAGGCAAGTGCCGGTTAAGGACCAGGACTGAAGAGATAAAGCAGTAAGTACAGGGCCTCGGACATGAATTGTCCGGGCCGCTTTTTGCCTAATTTCCGGCAGTAGCTATAATCATTTTATCAGGCAAGAGATATTTGCCGGCCATTTCAGAAATCGTATTTGGAGAAATAGTGGCTAGCCCCTGCTGGAGGCGGCTGAAATAGTCGTGAGGCACCGGGAGGGCCATAGACAGCTGGTGATAGGATGCACGAGAGAATGGCGTTTCTGTCATTCGGGCATAATGTGCGGCTATCTGCATGCGGAGAGTGTGGAGTTCGTCCCCCACGGGCGGGTCGGATATAAGTCGGAAAAAATTTTGCCTTATACCCGAGATTACGGCATCGACATTAGTCCTTGTGGTCGCGCAGGAAATATCTATATCTGACCCTTCCTGAGAGACGCAAAGCGAAGAACTTATGCCATAGGTGAGGCCTTTTTCCTCGCGAATGTCGGTCATGAGCCGGCTGCCGAAATAGCCACCTAAGGCGACAACAGTCATGCGGAGATGGGGATAATCAGCTGAAAATCGTGTGATATCAACCGGCAGAGCAATATTGACGGCGCATTGGCAGGCGTCGGGTATGATGATGTCGCGTTTTGATCCATAGGCCGGAGCGAAAGGATGGAAAGCAGCGAGTGCGGGTTTGTCGGAGACCGAAGGAAAAATCGTCATGAAAGAGTCGAGCGCCTTGATGGTCTCATCGCTGTAATCGCCGGCCAGAGAGACGCCGAGCGGCGGGCGGGAAGTCTGTTCCGAGATAAATTCACGGCACATTCCCGTGGTCAGCGCATCGATATCCTGAGGCGAAATCTCGCGGGCCGAAGGATGGTCGGGACCGCATAACATTCGGCGCATTTCTGTTTCGGAATGATATTCCACCCTTGACATTTTTACGGCCAGGTTGCTCTTTTCTCTCGATTTCAGCCTCTGGAGGGCGTCTTCAGGAAAAATCGAATCAGTGAATAGCTCCTTGAGAAGAGCGATGAGCTGAGGCATCTTACCGTCAAGTGCGATAAGCTTGAGATGGACTGAGTGTTCCGCGCAGTTGACGGAGCGGTTAGAGCCCGAAAAGTCAAAGATACCGGCTATGTCACGTGAGGAATGTCGGGAGGTCCCCTGGATGAGCATAGCATGAGCGATGGTGGGCAGACTGCCGTTGGCGCAGTCTGAAATTCCTCCGGGAAGGTAGAGGTCTAAGGATACAAGACCTTGGGCATCGCCTTTTACGAGCAGAGCCTGATGCCCGGATACGGGTAGAGCAATCTTATCTGCATCCGGCATCGAAAGCAGGGGAAAGGACGTGACTTTAGGGGCCGTGGATCTGAAATTATCGCTGTTCACTTCTATGACCGCCAAGACATTCGTTATAAAATTTAATGGCCGCTTCCAGGTCGCCCGGAGTGTCGATGCCAATGGTACGTGCCGCGCTTACTCTTGTGGCGATGCGATAGCCGGCCTGAAGCCAACGGAGCTGTTCGAGTGATTCTGCGAGCTCAAGACTGCTTTGTTTAAGTCCGGTTACGGCTTTGAGAGTAGTGTGGCGATAAGCATAAATGCCTATGTGCGTGAAATATTCGGCTTTGTCGAGCCATTCCTGCCATGGGGCTTTCCTCACATAAGGAATGACAGAGCGGGAAAAAAATATGGCGCGACCGTCGTCACCTCTCACCACTTTTACAAGATTGGGGTCGAAAAGAGCTTCGAAGCCGTCGTTGGGGTCGAAACGCCTAACGAGAGTGGCAATGTCGGTGGCGGGTTCGTCGAAACATTCCATCAGAAGCCTGATTTGAGAGGGGTCGATAAAAGGTTCGTCGCCCTGAATGTTGATGATGACGTCGGCATCGGGGAATGTCAGAGCTGCAGCCTCGCGACAGCGGTCGGTGCCGCTCTGATGGTCGGGAGACGTCATGCAGGCTTTGCCGTCGAAAGCCGAGACGACATCAAAAATTCTTTGGTCGTCGGTGGCGACCACCACATCACTGAGCACCTGCGAAACGCGTTCATAGACGTGCTGTATCATGGGTTTGCCGCCGATTAGGGCGAGAGGTTTGCCGGGGAAACGGCTTGAAGCATATCGGGCCGGTATGACGCCGGCAAATTTTAATGATTGCATATTAACGATTTTTCTTTTTCTTGCCGAAATAAGAAGGTACGAGGCAAATGCCGGCGACGAGATAGACATAATAGCTGAGTATGCGCCATATAAGAGCCATGAGGAGAGCGATACTCATGCTGCCGATGAGGTCGCCGTAGTAGGTGGTGAAAAGCCATTCGCTGATGCCGCTGGAGCCCGGGGTGGGGCTTATCATGAGCACTACCCAGACCACGAACTGGCGGCCGAAGACGAGCAGTGGCGAAGACTCGGGCACGAAGCCCCAGAAAAGAGCGTTGACAAGGAGATAGCGTGAGAACCAGGAAACAACGGTTGCTCCGAAAACACCGGCCCACCATCGGCGTGGTTGCTGCTTGACCCAGGCTGAGGTTGCCACCATATTGTCGGCCATCTCGTTGACGCCTTTTTGCCAGCGTCTTAAAAGCTTCATGGCAAAAACTTTGCGCAGAAATCTGGCCATGCCCTGAGGCTTGGCTATGATGCCGAGGAAGAGTATGGTGGTCCAGATTACTATGCCGGCATATACGAGCCAGAATACGAGTTCCACACTGTCGAGGAAGCCTTCGTGGAGACCTGTGCCGAAAAGTTCGTCGGATGGTATGAGCAGGAACAGAATAGGGCAGAAAACCACGAAAAACATTTCGTCGAGGAAGAGAGTGGTGAGGGTGAGGGTGGTGGCCCTGCCTACCTTCACTCCCTCGCGGTTGAGATAGAATATGGCGAGGGCGCTACCACCTACGGCCGTAGGGGTAATGGCCGAAGTGAAGGCGCACATGAGGTCGACGCGAAAGGCCCGTTTCCAGCTTAGTTCACGGTCGGTGATCACGCGGAATCGCCATGCCAGGCCGAAATCTCGGCCGAAGAGGAAGATTATGGCGAGGATGAGACACATGACCGTGCGCCAGTCGAATGTGAGAATGCTGAAAACCGAAGGGTCGAAATCGTCCTTGAAAAGCCACCATACTACACCGAGACCTATGGCGACCGGGAGAAGGATGCGCAGCCAGAGGCGACTTATGGAATTATTCTGCGTTTCTTCCATCTGACATCAGCCCTTTAAGACTTGATTCGGGATCGTTGCGGTCAAAAATACCCTTGAGCTCAAAGCCGCTGGCACCGGTGGCGAGCAATGTGTCGATTTCCTCCCTGCTGAAGTCGCCGCGGAGCACGATGGGGAATTTAAGTCCGCCGAGACGCTCGGAAGATATGAAATCAATTACGGCCTCCATATCCTTTTCGTTGTAATCAAGCGCTGCATAGTCGATGTCGGCATCCATGAGGCAACGGCAGATTCCTTTGTCGGAAGGAGAAACAATGACTCCAATGGCGGCCTCAGGACCTAATTCTTCTCGGCATTTTACAGCCGCTTTGTAGCCTCCCGAGCTGAGCAGAACGCCGTGGAGCCTGAACGCTTTGGCGGCTTCGGCTTCGTCGACTTCGACTATGGAAATCATTGCGTCATCTACTTCCTTGCAGACCTCGACTGTAGCCGATAGATCATCCTTAAAATTCTCGAAAGACTGACTTTCGAGGTTTATAATCAGCCATTTGACACCAGCTTCGAGGCAAATCTGCGCCTCCTCGGCCAGGCTATAATTATCGTTAGGTTTAATTTCACACTGTATCATGCCACAAAGTTACTCCAAATTTGAAACATAAAAAAACATCCGGCAAAAAATGAAGGGGGAAAGCGGGTGAAGAGTAAATAAAATGGACCGCCCGGGCAGAAGGAGAAAAATGATTTTCTAAAAAAAATCAGATGTCTCGAGGAATGGGACATGCGCTTTATAATTTTGCCAAAAAAATATTGATAAAATGGAAATACAGAGAATAAAATCGCCTGATGGTGTCAGAAATCTTATGGCGGAGCTGTGGAACAATCACGCAAATGGAATGGAGCAAAGCTCTTGCCGTTTGTTTGAGGTCGATCTTCCGGAACCAACGGAGGAGGAGAAGCGCATCATGGCTGCCAATCGAGTTAACCGTAAACCCTTCGTCTTGGATGAAGAGATATTGAAGAAGACATTGGACAAAGCGCTCGACGAACTGGGAGGTTGGTAATATGAAAACTACAATCATCACTACCGCCTTTGGTTGTGGCATTTGTATGAAATGTTTTTCCATGCTCGGATTATTGTTAGATTTTTTGGAACTCAATCAGGTTTGGCAATCTTTGCTTCAGTGATGGAGTGTTGTGGCAAAACGATTATGCCTGCAACAGCACCATAAATATTTTTACGGGTAAAGAATATTGCTAACATTTAATAACTTTTGGTGAGTTTATATGACATTACCCTTGCCGTTTAGAAAGTTTAACATTTGGTAATATTGGTTTGTCATTCAATTATTTATCTCTTAACAACGCCTGATTTCCACAGATTTTAG
>CAYZFL010000158.1:0-5042 GCA_964477785.1 uncultured Bacteroides sp. | reverse complement strand
TATTTCGTCTCGGCGCTCAGATATTACGTCGATTTTTGGGATTTTATAGGTTAAAAGGGATTTTCCTCTGAATCCGGTAGTAGTAGTGGAGGCGATACCGGAAGACGATGCCCCGGCCCTTGCGCTTGAGGCAAGGGGTATGGCAAGGCTTATAAATCCGGGAATGGTGTTCTCGGCGCTTGCCGCCTATAAGCCTTCGCTGAAGTATACCATAAGGATAACCGACAGGCTTTTGCCAGAGAATTCGGCAGTTTATCGGCTTAGCCACGGGCGGTGCGAGGTGCTTCCTTTCGACACAGAGCCTGGAAAGGTCCGTGGAGGTGAATTACCACCTTTCGATCTCGATGTCACGCCCGCAACAATGTGTAAAATACTCTTCCAAGGTCGCAAAATGGCCAATATCTTCGGACTCCCTGTAACCCGTGGTTTCATGGGCCTCATGCCCTACTGATATGTCATACCGGAACTGCCGAAGGCGCCATACCAAATTCTTTTTTGAAGGCGGTGGAGAAATGCGAGGGATTGCGGAAGCCCACCTCGGTATAGACATCGACCACCTTGTTTCTGCCTGATTTCAGGAGCTCGTAGGCTTTGCGCAGGCGTTTCTTTATCAGCCATTTCTCGGGCGTAAGGTCGCTGATTTTCTTGAAGTCGCGTTTAAAGGTGGCCAGACTGCGGCCGGTGTAGTGGGCTATTTCCTCAATGCTGAGATCGCAAGAGAAATTCTCTTCCATAAAGCTGAGAATGTCGATTTTCCAAGGCTCGTTGAAATCAAACATCGTGGGAATGAATCTCTCGTCGATGGCCAGCAGGACCATGAGAGCCTCCTGAAGCTTGAGTTCCATGAAGTTGTCTCTGGGTTTTACCTCGGGGTCGAGGTATGGAGTCATGGAGGCGAAAAGACTTGCGAGCTCTACGGTTTTGGGGAGTTTGATAACGCCTCCGTCGAGTTTGCCGACGGTCGTTTTTACCTTGTTGAGCGAAAGCTTAGTGTACATCTCGCGGAGGAAACTGCGGGTGAACATCAGGAATATACCGCAGTAGCGCTCGCCCTGATAAGTCTTCTTATACATGGTGATATGGTGGTCGCGGGGGATGAAAACACACTCGCCCTTGCGCACATGGAGTTTCTCGGAGCCGTTGTCGAGAATCATCTCGCCGGAATGTACATAGTTGAGGGCGAACTCGCGCGACCGGTGTATACAGCCGCCGAGATCATCATAGAAGAAGCTGTAGAAAATATTGTTGTAGTTGAAAATCAGCTTCATGGGGCCGGCATAGCGTCTCAGTTCGTTATCTTCCTGCTCTGATGCCATAAGTCATTGAGATTATGCCACGAAGTTACAAAAAAGAATCCAAACCATGCTCCGCAAATGCGTTCTCTTTCATTCTGTGAATTCGGCAGGGAGGACGGGCATGGCGCCTTTCCTGGTGCAGACATAGGCCGAGGTGCGTACGGCGAGCGAATGGGCTTCCGCAACGCTCTTGCCTTTCAGAATCGATGCGATGAAGGCGGCGGTGAACGAGTCGCCGGCTCCTACGGTATCAGCTACTTCGACCTTTGGCGTGGGCTGGAACGACACATTGCCCGGGGTGAATACGTAGCTGCCATTGATTCCGCAGGTGAGGATGAGCATCTTAAGATTATATTTTCCGAGAAGGATCCAGCACTTGTCCTGAAGGTCGATGCCGGGATATCCGAACATGCGGCTTACCGTTACCAGCTCCTCGTCGTTGATCTTCAGAATGTTGCAGCGCTTCATCGAGTTGCAGAGTATCTCTTTGGTATAGAAACCCTGACGGAGGTTAACGTCAAATACTACGAGGCTGTCGTCATCGTGCGGCATAGCGTCAAGGAAGCGGTTTATGGTATTGCGCGATACCACGTTGCGCTGGGCAAGGGAGCCGAAGCATACGGCCTTTGTATTCTTGGCAAGAGCTTCGAGCCGGTCGGTATAGGGTATATTGTCCCAGGCCATATTCTCCTTTATTTCATACTGGGGAATGCCGGCGGGGTCGATTTCGACCTGCACGGTGCCGGTGGGATAAGGCACCTCGGCGATAAGCAGGTTGAGGCCTTTGGATGTGAAATTTTCCACAATCTCACGGCCAAATGCATCGTCGCCGATTGCGCTCACCACACAAGAGGGGAGGCCGAACTGAGACACATGATATGCGAAGTTTGCGGGTGCGCCGCCTATTTTCTTACCTTCGGGAAGAACGTCCCACAGGGCTTCTCCCATACCTACTACATAGTTTTCCATGACTGATAATTATTTTCTGAAAAGCGCATAAAATTTGAAGCCTGTATAAAGCTGATTTTTTTTAATTGATGAGAAGCTAAGTGCTATCCCGGCGAGAGTGTGCTGTACATTGCGTAGTTGGTGATGCCGAGGTCGCGGAGCATGTCGATGACCATTACCACATTGTCGTATTTGGCGTCGGCTGCGGCACTGAGTCTGAATTCCGCATCTTTGCTGATGTCGTTAACCCTCATCCAGGTCTCGAACTGATGGTTAAGACCGGGATCTATCGTCATGTTTGCGTCAGAACCTTTCCTCCCATCTTTGCTGTAGCTGCATTTCAATTCAAAATATGAATCTACGAATAGCACGGCGAGACCGTTGGGATACGACTCTTCGGCACTGTTAACGGAAGTTGATGCGGGATTTTCGGGGAGCTGCACCTCGACCGGTGCCGGGCAGGAGAAGGCGCTTGCTATCAGGGGCACGAAAAAGCTCAGTAAAGTGAGGCAGCTCAAAACGATGCCGCATACCGAAGGCCATTTCTTAAGTGCGTGACTACGGGAATAATTAAGCCCTTTTACCGAGAAAATGAGGCCAAGCACCAGCAATGGGATGACAATCAGCACAACCAGCATCGTGCCCCCCATGAAGCCACCTCCGGCAACGGCTGCGCCGTGTTTGGCCGCTTCGGCATATTGCGACGCACGGACAAAAGCGATTATAAGCAAAAGACATACTAATAGGAAAGCGGCGAGCGAAAAGCCAAAGCCAAGCCATGACTTTGTCTGCGACGGTCTGTTTTCAGATTCTGATACGGTCATAATGTTTTAAAATTTGAGTAATATGCTATTTTGGGTAAAATTACAAAAAAAATGTAATAGCTCTGTATGCTATTCAATAAATGATTAACTTTGTCGGCACAGTCCGCAGACGTTGACGTCGAGAGCCGCACCCGTAGCCATGTCGACATAGTGCTTGAAACTCCGGAGCCCGCACCTCGGGTCGACTTTCCGGGTCTTGTTACGTATTGCAAACTTATAGCAAATGTGTGACAAACGGAAGAAATTTTTTAATTTTGCACCCCGAAAAAACATATATGACAGAATGAAGAAATCCTTACTCTCGCTTGCTATGGGCACCTTTGCGCTCGGAATCGTGGAATTCGGCATGATGGGCATTCTGAGCGACATAGCCAGAGATCTGAATATAAGCATTGTACAGGCCGGGCATCTTATATCGGCTTATTCTGCCGGAGTGGCCGTTGGCGCGCCGGCGCTGATTTTTCTGCACCGTATGCCTCTGAAGCGCCTTATGCTGCTTCTTGCCGCCGTGATTGCTATAGGCAATGCGCTGGTGGCACTGTCGCCCAATTACGGGTGTCTGCTGGGAGCGCGGTTTGTGGCCGGACTGCCCCACGGAGCCTTTTTCGGAGCGGGGGCAATAGTCTGTTCCCGTCTTGCCGACAAGGGCAAAGGAGCCTCGGCGGTGGCCGTGCTTGTAGGCGGCATGACGGTGGCCAATCTCGTGGGCGTGCCGGCATTTACCTTTTTGTGTCAGCTGGTTTCATGGCGATTGCCTTTCGCGATAGTTGCGGTTGTGGGCGTGATAACGTGCGTCGCGATAAGATGCTGGGTGCCACAGCTTTCGGCTTTGCCAGATACAGGAATCAAGGGCCAGTTTAAGTTTTTGTCGAAACCCGGGCCGTGGTTGATATATGCGGGAGTGTTTTTCGGCCAGGCGAGCGTATATTGCTGGATGAGTTATATTTCGCCGATAATGACCGAGGTGACTGGATTTTCTGAAAATGCCATGACTTTCATAATGGTGATTGTTGGCGCCGGCATGGTTTTCGGCAATTATATGGCCGGTAAGCTGGCCGACAGATATTCTGCATCGCTGGTCACTGGCATCATCGCAAGCCTTATCATAGTGGTGATGCCTCTGATTTACTTTCTCTCGCCGTATAAGATACCCTCGCTGGTGCTCACATTTCTTGCGCCGGCACTCCTCTTCGGCCTCGGGGGGCCATTGCAGTATCTCATAGTGCGCTATTCCAAGGGGGGCGAGATGCTTGGTGGCGCGGGCATACAGATAGCCTTTAATGTATCCAACGCCATGGCCGCTGCAATCGGCGGTGCCGTAATCCATCAGGGTTTCGGCCTGGCATCGCCTGCTTTGGCGGGAGTACCTCTGGCAATCATCAGCGCCATAGCCCTCTACAGCCTCTACCACCGCGAGCAACGTAATCAGGATTGATGAATCCCTAATCCTCCATAGGGGAAAGCAGTTTCAACCGGTCATTGAAACTAACCACTTCATTGCGTTTCTTGTGTAACTCTGTCCTAAGGTATTTCCGGTAATTGCGGTTCCTGACATTATCATCCTGAGCGCTGGGCACCTCTAAGAGAAAAGTATAAATAAAAAATGGAGCGTAACCGGTTGAGCTACACTCCATTTTGTTATCGTTGATTTGGTGGCTTACTTAACTTCCTCGAAGTCGACGGCGGTGCCGTGGTCGTCGCTGCCGCCGTTTGATGAGCCTGCGCCGGACTGTCCCGCACCGGGGTTGAAGCCTGCGCCTGCTGCCCCTGCGCCGCCCTGGGCCTGCTGCTGGGCATTTAGGATGTCCTGCTGTGCCTGGCCGAATACGGTTTCGATTTCTTTGATGGCTGCGTCACATGCGTTGATGTCCTGTGCCTTGTGAGCATCTTTGAGTTTGCCGAGAGCTGCCTCGATGGCTGCTTTCTTGTCGGCGGGAATCTTGTCGCCGAGTTCGCTAAGCTGCTTTTCGGTCTG
>CAYZFL010000157.1:0-5097 GCA_964477785.1 uncultured Bacteroides sp. | reverse complement strand
ATTATCCCTCAGCGGTCTCGTCTTCTCCGCAAGCCATTCGTTTTCGTTGGCCTCCAGCATCGGCGAAAGGGTTTCAAATACTTTGCGGTGATAATTGTCGACCCATGCGATTTCTTCAACCGACATCATCTTCAGGTCAAACAGACCTCGGTCGAAGGGGAACAATGTAAGTGTCTCAAAGCACATGAACTTGCCGAATGGCGTGGTTTCTCTCTCCTTGCAGAGTATCAGATTCTCGCATCTTATGCCGTGTACACCTTCGACATAGAGTCCCGGCTCGTTGCTCGTCACCATGCCGGGCATAAGCGGTGCCGGAAGATAATTGTTGCGTATACCCTGCGGACCCTCGTGAACGTTGAGGAACTGCCCTACCCCGTGACCGGTGCCATGCATGTAGGTCATGCCTTCTTTCCATAGATACTGTCTGGCGAGCACGTCGAGCTGCGTGCCGCGGGTGCCTTCGGGAAACACAGCGCTGTCAAGTGCTATATGTCCCTTCATCACTAAGGTGAAGTCATGTTTTTCGCGCTCAGTGGCCGAACCAAGGGCTATGGTACGTGTTATGTCGGTGGTGCCGTCAAGATACTGCGCTCCGCTGTCGATGAGCAGCAGACCGTGAGGCTCGAGCACGGCATCTGTATCTGCCTTGGCCTCATAGTGTACTATCGCGCCGTGAGGTCCGTAACCGGCTATCGTACCGAAACTTTCAGAGAAATACAGCCGCTGAGCCGAGCGATATCTTCTCAGTATCTCCGCAATATCCATTTCTGTAGTGCGTTCGCACTTTTCCATGCGCTCTTCGATTTCTATCATCGCCTTCACGAGCGCCACACCGTCGCGAAGCATTGCGTTTCTTATGCCCTTCAGCTGCGTCCCGTTTTTACATGCCTTGAGCATGGCAATGGGTGATGTACCTCTCAACGCTCTTTCCCCGAGCAGTGCAAATATGCCATAGGCCGTATGAGATGGCGCCACGAGCACTTTCTCGCCCTCTGGCAAAGCGCTGAGGAATTCTGCGTAATCATCATAGTCAAGCATTCGCACGCCCTGCGCCTCAAGATATTTCTTTACACTGGCATCAACCTTTCCCGCCTCTACCATCAGCACTTTGTCTTGTGCCGAAACATAAAGGAACGAAGCGGCAACCGGATTATATTTCACATCGTTGGCCCTGATGTTAAGCAGCCATGCTATTTCGTCGAGAGCCGAAATAAAGATGCTGTCTACTCCGCTTTCCTTAATTGCCGCAATCACTTTACCCAGTTTCGACTCCGCGCTTTCGCCGGCATATTTCTCCTCATGGATGAATAGTTTCGATGATGGCCGACCGGGTCGACCGGGCCAAAGTTTTTCCGTGATTTTGAAGTATGAAGCAATTGCTATGCCCTCGGCTTTCAGTTTTGCCTCAAGGGCTTCGGCCTCGGTTACGGACATTGTAAGTCCGTCGAAGCCTACCGTCATGCCTTTTTCAAGCTTATCGCAGAGCCACTGCGCCATATCGGGTACGCCGGGCATCAGCTCTTTCATCAGCTCTATGCCCGTGCCTTCGAGCTGCTGCGCGGCCTGGATAAAATATCGTGAGTCCGTCCACAAAGCTGCCTTTCCGGCAGTCACCACCAGCGTCCCGGCCGATCCGGTAAATCCGCTGAAGTAGCGGCGTATCTGCCAGTGCGATGATATGTATTCACTTATATGAGGATCGTTCTGAGGCAGTATCACTGCATCTATTCCGCCCTCTTTCATAGCCTCTCTGAGCAAATCGAGGCGTTTCTTTATTTCTTCCGTGCTTGTTTTCATGGCAATTTGGTTTTAAGTTTTCCGCTATTTCTTCCTCTCGTCGGCAAAGCGGTTAGGAAATATTATCGTCTTCCTTGGCAGCACATAGGCCCTGATTATGAAGAACACGCCCACCAGTATGAATGGTATGCTAAGCAACTGGCCCATATTGAGCGTCATTGCCTGCTCGAATTCCACCTGCGGATTCTTGATAAATTCGATAAGGAATCGCGCCACAAAGAGCACAACCAGGAACACTCCCAACATCAGGCCGGGTCGCTCTTCGTCGTTACGCTTCCAGTACATCCACATAAGCAGTCCGAAGAGCGCCAGATAGCACAACGACTCATAAATCTGAGTCGGATGCGAGGGCAATGTGTATATGGGGTCGGCACCGTTCTGCCACTGCTCCATATTGACGATAAACCTGAATCCCCAGGGCAGATCGGTCGCATGGCCGTATATCTCCGAATTCATCAGATTGCCGAATCGTATCAGCGCTCCGGTCAGTGCCACAGGCGCCACAAGTCGGTCGAGAGTCCACAGCGGGCTGCGCCTCGACGTGAATATCGAAAACAGTATCACCGCAAGTATCACGCCTATCGCCCCGCCGTGGCTGGCAAGTCCGCCTTCCCACGTGGCCAGTATTTTCCACGGATGCTGGCTATAGTAGTCCCACTGATAGAAGAACACATGGCCCAGTCGGGCACCTATCATCGTACCGGCGATCAGCCATATAAGTAGGATCGAGAGCCACTTTTCCGGTGCGCCCTCGTGCCTGAACATTTTATATACTATATAATACCCTACCGAAAAGCCCACGGCAAACATCAGGCCGTACCACCTCACGCTACCTATGATTTCAGGACTTACATTCCAGTCGATAAATAACGATTCCATTGCTTTATGCGCTTGTTTTCAATTATTTGAGACAATGCGGTAATCTGTTATCCGCATCTTCTTTTTCCAAGTGCAAAAATAATCATTTTTTTGCGAAAAGCGGCTATGCTTTAGCGAAATACTCGCGTGTCGCCTTGTGTACTCTTCTGCTTAGAGCTATCAGCACAAACATAGTCGGGAAAGCCATCAGCGCATAGAATATGTCGCACAGCCCCACGGCCGAGCTCAGAGGTACTACCGAAAACACTACCAACGACAGTATGTATGCCCATACATAATATTTTCCGCTGCGGCTGCCGAAGAGATAGCTCGCGCAGGTCCTGCCATAAACCGAATAGGAGAACATCGACGACAAAGCGAAGCATACCGCCACGAGCATCAGCAGGTAGTCGCCCATAGGTATTCCCTTTGCGAAGGCGTCGAGAGCTATCTCCAGGCCCTTCACCTCGCCTGAGCTTATATCGCCGCAGAGCAGTATGGCAATGGCTGTGAGTGTGCACACCAGTCCGGAGTCGATGCTTGGACTCAGCATAGCTATCAGTCCTTCCCTCACAGGCTTCGTATTGCTCGACGATCCGTGCATTATCGTGGCCGTACCCACGCCGGCATCGTTTACAAGCGCCGCACGCCTTGCTCCTATTATCGCTATGCCCGCGAACGCTCCGAAGCCTGCCTTGAGGTTGAAAGCCTCCGTGAAGATGCTCTTTATCACAGCTGGCACGCCCTCGATATTGGTCACGATGATATAAAGCACCATCACGAAATATATGCCCACCATAAAGGGCACGAGCACCGTCGCCACATTGGCTATGCGTTTGATGCCGCCAAGAATCACAAGAGCCACCGTAAGGCCTATGCCCAGACCTATGATGAGTTTAAGCGACGACTCGTTGCCCATACCCAGAATCGACCCCATGCCGCTCAGAAACGAGCTGTTGGCCACGCCTTCGGGCGTGGAGAATACGCTCACCACAGCCTCCGTAAGCTGGTTGGCGTTGATTATGCATAGCGTGCCGAAGAGTCCCGCAATGGCAAAAAATCTCGCCATCGGTTTCCATTTCCGGCCGAGGCCCTGCTCGATTATGTGCATCGTGCCGCCTTGAACGCGACCTCGGTCGTCCTTGCCGCGGTACATCACGGCCAGCGTACCTTCGTGAAATTTCGTCGCCATGCCCACGATTGCGCTTATCCACATCCAGAATATCGCGCCCGGGCCGCCTAATACCAGCGCTATGGCCACGCCGGCTATGTTGCCCAGACCTATCGTCGCTGCGACTACAGATGCCAGCGCCTGCATCGACGAAATCTGCCCCTCGGGCTTTTTATCCTCGGAAACAGCTGTCGACGCACCTCCTTTGCCGGAATCCACGTTCTCCGTAGTTTTTCCTTCTTTGCTTTCTGCCGCCGGCTTCTTTTCCCTGATTATACGCCATGTTGCCGGAAGGCGTCTTATCGACACCATTCCCGAACTGATAAACAAATACAGACCGCCGCCTATCAGCAGAAAAAAAAGAGGATATCCGCATAATATCTCGGATACCTCTCCTATAAGTTCACCTATTTTGTCCCACATAATGATTTGGTTATCAAAAAATCAGATTGGTTCCGTTTTCACCGACTGTGCAGATTTCATAACGGTTCCTTTTGTAGATTGTATTCAAAAAAATCTTTTACCTTGTCAGCGACTGAGCACCACCTGTTTCTCCTCCGCGAGCTTGCGAAGGTTAAGTATCGCATACCTCATGCGTCCGAGAGCTGTATTGATGCTCACGCCTGTCTTCTCAGCAATCTCCTTAAACGACATATTTCTGTAATATCTCATCAGCAGCACATCGCGCTGCAACTTGGGAAGGTTTTTCACAAGTATCCTGAGATCCTGGGTTATCTGTATGTCGATTATCTCGTCTTCGATATTTCCGTCGCACAACTCCTTACGGTTCAGCAGCGGAGTGCCTGCCTGCTCGTCGATCGACATCCTTCCCTCGCTTTTCTCGCGCCGGAAATAGTCGATCACAAGATTATGGGCCACACGACCAAGCCATGCTCCGAACTTGCCGTTTTCCTCATAGCGGCCCTGACGGATACACATTATTGTCTTTACGAATGTCTCTTGGAATATATCGTCAGCTACCTCTTTGCTCTTTACGCTCTGCAGTATGTATCCGAACACTTTATCCTGATACCTTCTCAGCAACTCGTCAAATGAGGCATTATCGCCGGAAGCAAACGACGACACCAACTCTTCGTCGGTCATCTTTAGCTTTATCTTCATTTCTATTTCTCTTTTCCTGATTGATTTGAGTAGAAATGTTCTATAGGCGAAATAATTTTAAAGAATTGATTGATTAGTTAAAAAATAAATCTAGATTAAAAGCTGCCTCTGATTTCAGGCACTGTAAATGCAAAGTTACGAAAATCTTG
>CAYZFL010000156.1:0-5273 GCA_964477785.1 uncultured Bacteroides sp. | reverse complement strand
CGGCACCGGCGCAGGCGGTTCCTCTTCCGATTTGCCTTGGAACGATAACGACAAGGATAAATACCAACGACCGAAATCCAAAGGTAGGAGATGATAATTATTTGCATGGAATGAATTTGCGATTTCTCCCTTTCGCCGCCCCACGGAATATAAGAGAGCGTATCGTCTACGATAGTATGCGCCATGTCAACATCTTCTTTGAAAACGGAAGCCGAGTTGACAGTGAACGCCGCGCGGGCTTTGAGGCTCACGCGGCTTCTTGATGGAGTAGTAATTAAGGAAGTCCATAACATTGAGTTTGATAGTTCAAAGTTATGGACTATTTATTGTGGCCTAAAAGACATTTATTCGGGGTGTAAAAATTCTAAATATCTGATAGCATCATCCGACAGGTCTTGGTAAAGTTTTTTGGAAATAATGTCATATGAGCATTCACTATTTGCAATGAAATCAGGATCATCTGTCAAAGAACCGACATTTGCAACCGATGTGTCAATTAATTCTTTAAGAGCAGCATAATCTGTTAGGTTATACTTCTTAAATATTGAACATACTTCTCCAAATGTATGACCTGCAGAAATAACATCCCAATCAGTGGCTCCCATTTTTTCAAAATAAGAAAGAAGTTTCTGGAGTATATTGAATAGCAAATAAAGCATTTGAGGTTCAGGAATTAGTCTATCGAAAGCTCGAGAGTTCAAAATATTATCATATCTGATCGCTGTTTTATCAATACCATCATAAAAGCCACCAATTACAAATTGTTTTTTGTTATGAAATGCGTAATCTAAACATGAATAAAGTAGCTTTAGAACTAAAATTTTATGGTCTTCTGTATCGGCCTTTTGATATGCGTAAAAACATGATGAACCAACCCATACTGAAGAATAATAGCAAAAGCTATTATCAGAAATTCTATAGAGTATGGAATAAAGTTCAGCATATAATATGGCATCTTCAAATGTAATGTCATTATTAGTTTCTATATGCTGAACCTCATAAGTTAAGAATTTTCCGTGCTTCGCTATATAATTAGCAATTAATGCTTCAAATTGCTGCATATCATGGTAATATGCAGCAATAATATCTCTGATAAGCTGAATGGCATTTTTTCTCATACACGAAGTTACGCATTTTCAGCGAAATAAACGCAACGATTTGACTACAAAAATACCTCGAGGTCGTTACTAGAGGTCGTTATGTCGAGGTCTCTGGCTTTCAAATGGTACATAAATTATTCCGAAGGAAATCTTTTGCTTTCCTCCCCATCTTTTGAAACAATGCATTCAAAGAAATCTTCTTCATCAAATTCGGCATTCTTTTTACAAAATATAGATTTAAATTTGTGCCACACAGAAAGAACCCTTTCCTTAATTTTTATTAGATAATAAGTAACAGAGAAATGTAATGGGATGGATTTGGTTATCTCACCTTTGAAATCATATTGCTGAAGTAGGCCGTTCCATCGCTTGCCGTTCCATGAAAGGTATCCTCCAAACTGGATGCCTACCCGATGAGGAAGACTCTTCTCGGAAACAAGAGGCCAGATAATTTGCCCACCTGTAATATTCAGATATTCCTTCAACACATTTTCACGTATCAACAATAGACTTGCATTGTTATAGTTCACGCCTACATCCATAGCTACAATTCGTCCTGATGCATCCACATATTCTCCTTCACGTTCCCCGTCCTTTAAGTCGAGAACTCTACAGATGGTCTCCGATAGACGAAAGCATGTTCTTCCCTCCAACGGAGAAGTATATAAATATGCATACTCAATTTGACAATCATTATCCGATTCATTCCCTGTAAGGAACGGATCAAACGGCTGATAGTCATAATTCTTTTTATTTGCCATAAATTCCCGATATGAGGCTGTGTGGTAGTAATCCTTTTGGAAAAGTTCATGAGTGTAGTTCATTTGCTCCGGAAGGCTGCGCCCTTGATTACCATGTTTTCGTATATAAGCCTCTACATCGCCTACCTTATTCGCCGGCACATCGTAAGACTGGGCAAAAATCCAAAAAACACTTTTGTCATCGGCTGATTTGGTCAGAACAGATTTGGTTTCTTTGTAATCCTTAAAAGTATATAATGATAGCCATTTCTCACCGTTTGAATCTTTGAGTCTGATTCTATCAAAAAAATATTTGAACTTAAGCCCTTCACGCGAAAAAAGCCAGTTCCCCTTATCTTTAATTGTGAATGGTATCTTTGTTTTCGGCATCCACTTTAATTTTGGCAATGTCATGTGACGCTCGAATTCTGTGTCACGCGAAACAAAATCAGATGTTGGATCAATATCCCTGATATTTGGGCTCCATGTGCCATGATACTCCTTAATATCGTTGGTGTATTTATTAGCGGTTTCACATTGGTCAGTAATCTGCCCCATTATCTCATGAAACGCTATCCATTGATACTTCTTGCCTATTCGTTCTATGGTTTCATCTCGCCCACGCCCTGACCCCGCTACCGAATCGAACCGACAGAATTTCTTGGCATCATAGCCATATTTCCCAAAGATAAGCGTTATAGCATAATTACTTGCAGCTTCATCTGAAATCTTCCAATTATTGACCGCGCTTCCGAAAATGTATCTTCCGAAATCACCATATATACCACGTGTCGAATACTCTGTAGTCATCGAATCGATAATAGCATTAGACGCAAATTCCTCATCGGAAAAAGGTCTCCCATTATAAACAGGTCTATAATTAGCTATAATCTCATCGGAAGTCGGAAATGCTACGGGAAGCGGCTCTGAATTGTATGGTGGAATTATCTTCGATATATTAATTGATGAAATGTCATGCTTTTGAATGATGAAATCAATGGTATTTCTAGCGTAATCGCGAAGGAGAATGTCCGATGGAACGAAATCTTGATTAAAAATCCGCCTATATATTTCAGCGGCGAGACCTGAAAGAATTTCTGAATCTTCTGAGCGCAGCACAGCACCAAAGATTGCTGCATAAAGTCGTTGGCGCACATAGGGGTCATTGACATTATCAAACTCTCTGAGAGTCTTAATCATCTGTTGGTGATGCTCCATAAAAATCTTCACAAGAGCTTTAGTAGCCATATTTCGGGCCGGTGGACAGGCAAGCGAAAGCATCCACACCAATAAAACGGATGTTTGATATAATTGAATACTATTAAAGTTAGCGATTCTTTCACGTGACATATGGAAAATCCTCTCAGCAAAGGAATAACATTCGCTAGAAGTACGTTCTAAGGATACGGCAACGGTCCACACATTATCGCGCTCTGTCATAGAAAGAGATTTGAGCCAGTTGTTGAAATCCGTAAACAAACCTTTCGCATCCTTAAGCGCTACGAGAGGAAGCATTGAAAATAATTTTTGATCCTGATCCGCCACAAGTTTCTTGAGATATGCAATGGCGTCTGCCGAAATCTCGATGCGCTGGCTAAGGCAGTCGTCAAACCATTCCACAAAATCATCGGTCGCCATATTGGGATGGGAGGCAGAGAGAATCTCATTGCCATTATTGTAGTAAGGATAAAGTACTGCAAAAGGCACCCTTATCAAATCATTCCAGCAAACATCCATTAAATCATATTGATTATTATCAAGCAAAGCATCGGCAAGTAGATACCCTCCAACTAATTCAAAATTGAAATGTAGTCTTGGGGTATCCTCATTTGGAAGATGGAAAGCGAGTAAAAGCCCGGATTCTATCAAAGCGTCAATATAAACATCAGTTGATACACCATTTGGAAGAATCTTACCGAGTTCGGTAGAATAATCGGCATATTTCTGATAAATCCACAAAGACTTGGAATTCCGTATACATAGATCTGCAAAACTCCGCATCGCTTGACTAGCGTAATTTACAGATTTAGGCAGAAGAAGTTTATCCTTGATTTCAGTATCCCTCTTCGTTATATATGCTTTGATGATATCAACAAGGGTATGGATTTGCATTACGCCGTCATAAGCCTCGCAATACGTTTTCAAGAAGAGAGGGTTAGCTATCATGCGGCCTATGGTTTCGCTGGCGAGTTGCGGAATCTTATATTTTCGTAAGAAGAAATCTACGGCCTCCTCTTGAACCCCGGCAAAGCCGATATGCTTAAATACAAAAGCAGATTCATGCCCCTCCTGCTTCAGAAAATTATATCCGCTGAAAGTTCTTGCCGAAATTACAAGTCCGAGCCATGGGTAACTCATCACTTCGCTTTCAAATTCGCGGATGGAATTACGCCATATGGTTTCACCGCGACCCTCGTTAATGCCATCAATAAATATATATATCCTTTCATTCCGGTATTCGCCGAAAGCGTTTAGGGATGCAAGCCATTTCTTAAATCCGCATGTGATATCAAGTATCTCTTCAATTTGTTGTTGAGGTGTTTTGTCACCCATTACGAAATGGGCTCCGAGTAGAAGCACTGAATGCTTGCCTCTATCTTGTCGTTGAGAAATAAGATCGGCAATAAGATGTGACTTTCCCATACCCGCATCTCCAGTGATATGGCAAAGGGGTTTTAGCTCAATATGCGCCTGCATTGCGAATGCCGATAGATTGTCAATAGTCTTCTGAATATCTGAAATTCTAGAATGGCTGAAATGTATGCCAAGAGTAAACAAATGCTGTTCAGTCGCTAAAAGCAAAGAGCTAATTTTTTTACTTACCTCCTCATGTGGGATACGGCCATCGTTGAACTCATCAATAAATATATTGATACTAGCTTCAATATTCCGAAATTCATTAGTATGAGTTTCATAGAGTTTCTTGATCTCATCGACAATCTTTTGGAGAAGGTCAAGAAAATCCTCCTTCCAATCTTCTTCCTCCACTATGCTTTGATACACAGGTATCAGTTTGGGAACAGTAAAATTTACCTTCTGTGAATAACGTTCACCAAGCTGTGCAATCATATCCCGGTTATTGTCTGCAAACCATTTGCAAGTTGGATAGAAACCAAACAGAGCTAACTGTTTAGTGCATTCCTGCTTATTCTTATAACTGAAATAAATAATTAGAACATGTACAATTAAAGCACATAACACTATGATGAATCCAAGGATAATGATTGTATAATCTAAAGCATTATATGATCTGGTAAAGAAATCAAGCAGGCCAGATTTTATTGACCACTCATCTGGAACCATGATTTTTGTTAGTAATTCCCATAGAGGGTTCAACAGATTTCCAAATGAAAGTAAACCTGCTAAAAAAATAATTGCGATCACTAGTGTCTCTTAAAATCTGTTAATAAGAAATTGTTAAACTCTGTATTCA
>CAYZFL010000155.1:0-5353 GCA_964477785.1 uncultured Bacteroides sp. | reverse complement strand
GCTCTCGACTGTCTCAAGGTCTTTGAGCAGGAGTTCGTAATCGATTATCTCCTTGTCGCGCACGGGATTGACGGTGCCGTCGACATGAGTCACATTGTCGTCGTCGAAACAGCGGAGCACATGTAGAATGGCATCGGTCTCGCGTATGTTTGCCAGGAACTTGTTGCCGAGGCCCTCTCCCTTTGACGCACCTTTTACGAGGCCTGCGATATCGACAATCTCAACGGTGGCGGGCACGATGGAGCGGGGATTGCACATCTCAACGAGTTTGTTGAGACGCTCGTCGGGAACCGTGGTGACGCCCATGTTGGGCTCGATAGTACAGAAAGGAAAATTGGCCGACTGGGCCTTTGCGTTTGACAGACAGTTAAATAGAGTGGATTTGCCAACGTTGGGAAGACCCACAATGCCGCATTTCAATGCCATTTTTTATAAATTGATTAGTTTTAGTCTCAGAAAAATTTTCACAAAATTACTAAAAAATCGCGTGGCAGCCAAAAGCTGACAATTCTTATTACTAACTTTGCATACAGGAAACGAAACAGCATCAAACAGAAAACCAAGATGAGAAAATTAAGCATAGTTCTAAAAGTTTCACTTGTTACATTGGCCTTACTTGGCCTGGCATCATGCGGCAAGAACCATGAGTCTCAGCATATAGAGCCGGTATTCCGCCATGTGGGCGCCGACAGCGAAAACAATCTGGCAGCTTATCTCGACAGTATGCCTCAGGTGCGCGACACTTATTTAGGATATATCGGGTTTCAACCGTCGGACTCATTGCCGCTCTCGGCTCTCAGCACATCGAGGATGGTAACGATGTTTACCCCTCAGACCGATACAGTGTGGAAGGACCTCTCGCAGATTGAGAATCAGCTGGGACACATCCTCGCTGAAGGGCAAGAAGCGGGATTTACTTTTCCCAAGAGACAATATGCCGCCGTGGTGTGGGGCAAACCAAACTCAATGGTGCTGACCGACAGTGTGATGCTCATAGCCCTCAACTATTATCTGGGGAGCAACAGCGACGTATACGCGGGCTGGCCTGAATACCTCAAAAAGAACCGCAATCCGGAGAATCTGTCATACGATATGGCCGAGGCACTGGCCGGAATGGCTTATCCGTTTCAGACCGAGGCTGAAAGCTCGACGGAGCTTATTCAGGAAATGCTCTATCGCGGAGCTATTGCCCATGTGCGGGAGAAGCTGGTGGAGGACGGCAAGCTTGCAGCCGCTTTGGGATGGAGCGAAGACGAGCTCAAATGGGCCGAACTTAAGGAAGCCGAAATATGGCAGGCGATAGTCAACGGCGACATGCTCTATTCCACCGACCCAATGGTGAAGCGCAAGATGCTCTCTCCGGCTCCGTCCTCTTCGCAGTTCGGCCCCGAGGCACCTTCGGCATTAGGCGTATTCATAGGCTATAGAATCATCGACAGCTATATGAAAAATCACGACGGCACGAAGCTTCCCGACATACTTGCACCGGCTTTCTACTCATCGCGTCAAACACTTGTCGATGCCGATTATCGGCCCTGATCACCTGGTCTTATGAAAATTTAACTCAAAATATGCCATAAAGCAGGGCTCTTTCTTTTCCGGGATTGTTAATCTTTAAAACAGAAAGGGAAAGATTATGGCAAAGAAAACTTTTTTTCTGGCGGCAATCGTTGTGTGCCTTCTGATGGTAGTTACCGGATACAGGACCCAAAGCTCCACGGCACCATCGATAGGCAAACATGCGCCGGAAGTGGCTTACGACCCCGTGGATACGGCCATAAAACAATTTGAGAAAGAAGGCAAATACGTGCTTCTGTCGTTCTGGAGTGCAAGCGACGCCTCGTCGCGCAAGGCAGTGAACGATTATACGGCATGGCTGAACGCCAATCCGGCATACGATGCGAGAATTGAATTCATAGCAGTTAATTTCGACAAGGAAAAGTCTCTTTATCAGGAGATTGTACGTATCGACAGCCTGAGGGTACGCGAGCAGTTCAACGTGTCTCAGGAGCAGGGCGAGGTGATTAAGTCGAGATATGATTTCAACGAAGTCTATGGCTCGGTACTTATAGCGCCCGACGGAAAGATACGCGACTATAACCCCGCGCCGGGGCAACTCCCGTCACTGACAAAAGGATAATAAATTACAAACTTTAAATTTGTTGATATGTAGCTCTGTCTGTGGTCGAAAAGCCACCCGGCAGGGCCAAATTTGGTATTTATAAGGCTGACGGATGAAAAAAATTGCACAAACGGGGCTAAAATGTGAGATTTTTTTCGGATATTTGCAAAATAATTCTCACTCGTTCTTAAATCTATTTTTGTAATGGAAACACTTACCGATTTCACAGCCTTGCTCGATAAATTCAAAGCTGTACCTGAAAAAAAGAGAGTAGTCGTAGTATGCCCCGATGACGAACCTACCTATAAAGTAGTGGAGCAGTGCATTAGGGAGAATCTCTGCAATATAGAAATCACTGCGGTTTCCGATAAAAAAGAAAGCTCTGAAAAACTTAAGGCTCTTGCCCCCGAAAAAGTGGAGGTGCATTATGCCGAGACCCCTCTCGATGCAGCCAAAGCCGGTGTGCGTCTTGTACACGAGGGCAAAGGCGACGTGCTCATGAAGGGCCTGATCAATACCGACGTACTTCTCAAGGCTGTGCTCGACAAGGAGATAGGCCTTCTTCCCAAAGGCAACGTGATGAGCCATATCGCTCTGGTGAACGTGCCTACATATCACAAGCTCTTCATGTTCTCGGATGCGGCAGTAATACCTGAGCCGACGCTTGAACAGTTTGTGTCCATAATTAAGGCTGACACAACGCTGATGCGCAAGCTGGGCGTGAAGAAGCCCAAGGTGGCGCTCATACATTTTACCGAGAAAGTAAACGAAAAATTCCCCCACACCCTCGACTATGTTAAGCTCAAGGAAATGGCTGAGGAAGGCGTATTCGGCGACATAGCCATCGGTGGCCCCATGGACGCAAAGACCGCCTGCGACCTTCACGCCTCGCAGCTTAAAGGTATCAGCAACCCGGTTGCCGGAGACTCAGATATCCTTATTCTGCCCAATCTCGAGGCTGGAAACGTATTCTACAAAGCACTTACATTCTTCGCCAAGGCAGAAGTAGCTGGTATGCTTTCGGGCACCAAGGCTCCCGTCGTGATACCTTCGCGAGCCGACAGTCATGAGTCAAAGCTCGCCGGTCTGGCAATGGCCTGCCTCGCAGTAGACTGATCATAAACCGAATTCATTACAAATCTATACCATGTGTAAATATAAAATACTTGTAATCAACCCCGGCTCCACCTCGACCAAAATCGCCATATATGAAAATGAGGAGAAGAAATGGGGCTTCAATGTGAAACACCCCGGAGAGGAGCTCGACAAGTTTCTTCGTCCTATCGAACAGCTCGAATACCGCGACCGAGCGATACGTGATGCTCTGAAAGCCAACGGATTCAAGCTCGACTTCGATGCCGTTATGGCCCGTGGCGGTCTGCTAAAGCCCACTCCGGCCGGCGTTTATGAGATGAACGACAAGATCAAGCATGATCTCACCTATCCCAACCTCGAGCATCCCTGCAATCTCGGCGGCATGATTGCCTCGGATCTTGCAAAGGACTGCGGCCCCCACTGCCACGCCTTCATCTCCGACCCTGAAGTGGTTGACGAGATGATGCCTGAGGCAAAAATCACCGGTTTTCCCGAGATAAGGCGCAAGTCTGTGTTCCATGCTCTTAACACCAAGGCTATGGGACGAGTCTATGCCAAGTCGATAGGCAAGAAATACGAGGACCTGAATATCATCATGGCCCACCTCGGCGGCGGCATATCGGTTTCGGCTCATAGCCACGGCAAGGTGATCGACACCAACAACGCCATCAACGGAGACGGCCCCTTCTCGCCCGAGCGTGCCGGATCCATTCCTACCCAGCAGCTTTGCGAGCTTTGCTACAGCGGCAAATATACGCTGGCAGAAATCAAGAAGATGATCATGGGACGTGGCGGATGCGCAGCACATCTCGGCACCAGCGATATGGTGGAGATCGAAAACCGCGCACTTGCCGGCGAAGAGCCTTTCAAATATGTATTCAACTCAATGGCCTATGCCACCGCCAAGGAAATTGGTTCGAGAGCTGTCGCTCTTAAGGGCGAAGTCGACGCCATCATCATAACGGGCGGAATCGCCCACAGCAAGCCCTTCGTTGAGGAAATCAAGAAATGGTGTGGCTGGATTGGCAAGTTTGTGGTCATCCCCGGAGAGGACGAAATGGGTTCTCTTGCAAACAACGCTTACCGTGCCCTGATGGGCGAGTACAAGCTCGTGGAATATCTTCCCGATCTTACCTTAGCCGACCTCAAGCGCATGCGCATGCAGAAATCGCTGAGCTGATTGCTAAAGCGGTACCGAAAAATAATACGGGAGGCTGTGTCGCAATTCTGGTTTACGGCACAGCTTCTTTTTTATTGCGGTTCTTGTTGGACATACAGAAAAGGCGACGCGCCACTCGGCACGCCGCCTTTATCGAAGCTATGTCTGGGTCAGATTATTTTTCTGCGGGGTTGAGGATAACGATTGCGAAGTTGCCCTGTTTGAGCATGTCTTTGAGAGCTTTCATTACATCATCCTTTGTGAGGGCCTCGATGTCCTGAGCCTGATTGAGCCAGGTGGGTACGCCGTTGATAGTCTCGGCTGCCATTACCTGTGCCCACTCGGAGTTTTCTTCAAGACCTTTCTTGTATGCCTTGAGCATGTATTCCTTGAAGGGAGCGATTTCTTCTTCGGTGATGTCGGTGGTGGCATCGTTTACAATCTTCTGAATCGACTTGATTGCCTCGTCGGTGAGCTCGGGCTTGAGCGATGCGGGAATCTGGATGAAGAAGTTGTCGCCTTCGCCACGGCTGAGAGAGCCGCTTGCGCCGATAGAGTAGGTGGCACCCATTTCCTCACGTACTTTCTTGAGCACGCGGTTTGAGAGAACGTCGGATGCTACAGAAGCTGCGAGCTTGTTCTTGGGAGTGTATTTGAGTAAACCGCCGTAGCAGAGGAATGCCTGAACCTGAGGAGTCTGCATCTTGGTGGACTCGGTTTTGCTGATCTTGCCCTTTGCAATTTCAGTGTCGGGGTTGAGCTTGGTGGGAGCGTTGGGCTTGGTTGCGGGCAGCGAGCCGAGATACTGCTCCATGAGGGGCTTGAAGGTTGCGGGGTCGATTGTGCCGACGAAGAAGAAGGTGTAGTCGGCCGGGTTGCGGAGCACGCCGCGTACGATTTCCTGAACGTCGCCGGAGGAAGCCTTGTCGAGGTCCTCTATCTTGAGCTGCTGGCGCAGGGGCGACTTGAAGAGAGTG
>CAYZFL010000154.1:0-5461 GCA_964477785.1 uncultured Bacteroides sp. | reverse complement strand
TCAACCGCGTAACCTACGACATCTCCTCAAAACCGCCAGCCACCATCGAGTGGGAATAAATCACAAGCCATGAAAAAAATCGTCACATTACTTGCAGTCGGAGCCATTGCGGTTCCGGCATTTGCCGCTCCCAAAGGCGAAAAGAATGCCGGGGAGGCCAAGGCAAAGTCAGAGGTGAAGGTCAAGTCGCCTTCGGCCTCCAATCCTTATGAGCTCGCCGAGCGTTTCACCGCTCCCAAGCTTCAGAACATGCTTTTCTCCACCGTCGCCGACCCCGTGTGGTTCCCCACCGGCGATAAGTTCTGGTACAGCTACAAGACCTCCGACGGCACACATTATTACGTTGTTGACCCCGCCGCACGCTCACGCCGCGAGCTTTTCGACAACGACCGTCTCGCTTCGCAGCTCACCGAGATCGTCCGCGACCCCTTCGTTGGCGACCATCTGCCCATCCGCAATCTTGAAGTGGGTCAGGACGGACGCACATTCACTTTCGAGGTTGTCTCCACTCTCGACGCCAAGCCCTATACCGATGAAAACGGCAAGGAAGTGAAGCCCAAGAAAGGCGAGAAACAGATTTTCTTCTTCTCATACGACTATCCCACCGGACGCCTCACCTATCTCAAGGACCAGAAGAAGCGCGTGGTGAAGCAGCTGCCCTGGGCCAGCGTTTCGCCCGACGGCAAGACCGTGGTCTACGCCAAGGATTTCAACCTCTACCGCATGAGCCGAGAGGACTATGAGAAGCTCAAGAAGAATGAAAACGACTCTACCGTCACCGACATCGCCCTCACCACCGACGGCGTGAAGGATTTCGGCTACGGCCAGCCTTATTCATATCTCAACACAGACACGCTCGCCAACGGTAAGCGCAAGGCCGTGCAGAACGTGCTCTGGAGCCCCGACTCGAAGCACCTCGTCTCAGTGGTGACGGATTCGCGCCCCGTCAAGGAGCTCTGGGTCATCAACTCAATGGCTTCGCCCCGTCCAACCCTCGAGACCTACAAATACGAGATGCCAGGCGATTCAATCATACCGCAGGACCATCTCTTTGTCTTCGACATGGCCGACAACAGCCGCAAGGAAATCAAGGCCCACCGCTTCAAGGACCAGACCCTCGAGCTCGGCTTCAAGCCCCGCGAGCAACGTCAGCGCCAGATGTACGACCAGCCCTGGATGTGGCTCGGCGACAACGGCAAGTTCTATCTCAACCGTTCGAGCCGCGACCTCTATCGCATCGACGTCTGCAGCTACACTATCGGCCAGGATTCCATCGTACCTCTTATCGAGGAGCGTCTCAACACATATCAGAACACCCGGCCACTGGCTCTGGCCAACGGCGGCAAGGAGATGATCGAATGGAGCGAGCGCGACGGATGGGCACACCTCTATCTTTATGACGACAAGGGCAATCTCAAGCGCAAGCTCACCGAAGGGCCCTGGCACGTTCATAACATCCTCAAGGTCGACGACAGGACCCGCCGCGTCTACTTCACCGGCATGGGCCGCGAGGAAGGCGAGCATCCTTACTATCAGCAGCTTTACAGCGTAAGCCTCGACGGCGGGCCCGTTAAGAGACTCACCAGGGGCGAAGCTTTCCACACTCCTGTCATCGACGACCAGGCACGTTTCTTCGTCGACAATTTCTCGAGAGTAGACACAATCCCCGAAACAGCACTCTTCACCACCGACGGCGCAAAGGTGATTGATCTTGAGAAATCAGACTTCTCACAGCTCTTCGCCAACGGATACAAGTTCCCTGAAGTATTTAAGGTTAAGGCCGCCGACGGCGTCACCGACCTCTGGGGCGTGATGTACAAGCCCTACGACTTCGACCCCGAGAAAAGCTATCCCATCGTGGATTATGTATATCCCGGTCCTCAGGTGGAGGCCGTTTACTATCCTTACACAAGGATGAGCGTCCGCACCGACCGTCTCGCCCAGATGGGCATGATCGTGATTTCTGTGGGTAACCGTGGCGGACATCCCGACCGCTCCAAGTGGTATCACAACTATGGCTACGGTAATCTCCGCGACTATGGCCTGGCCGACCAGAAGGCAGCCATCGAGCAGCTTGCAGCCCGCCATCCCTGGATTGACATCAACCGCGTGGGTATCCACGGCCACTCGGGCGGCGGTTTCATGTCTACCGCAGCTATCCTGCAGTATCCCGACTTCTTCAAGGCCGCAGTTTCATGCGCCGGCAACCACGACAACCGCATCTACAACCGCTGGTGGAGCGAAACCCATCACGGTGTGAAGGAAACAGTGGGCGAGAAGGGCGATACGACTTTCGTTTATCAGATCAAGACCAATCCCGAGATTGCCTCGAGACTCAAAGGCCAGCTGATGCTCGTACACGGCGACATCGACAACAACGTGCATCCGGGCAACTCGCTGCGCGTGGTCGACGCTCTCATCCGCGCCAACAAGCGCTTCGACATGCTCATCCTGCCACAGCAGCGTCACGGCTTCGGCGACATGAACGAGTATTTCTACTGGCGTCTGGCCGACTTCTTCAAGGATTACCTCGTAGACGGCAAACAGCGTCAGGTCGACATCCCAGCAAGATAACACACAGAGTTTCCGGAGAACTCCGAGAGCTCTGATAAAAGCCATAAAAGGGGCGCCGGTCACAAAACCGGCGCCTCTGTTTTATCTCTATTTATCAGATTTTAGTTCTCAGAATGCTACGCCCAGGCGGATAACCGCGCCCTGGATATGCGACTTTTTCTTACCGTAATCGGGCTGAGCCTTGCGCTCGGTTATCTCATATCCCACGGTAATGTAGGAGTCGAATTTTGTATTTCTCGCAAGGTTGAAGCCTAAGGATACATTCCCGTAGATTACGGTCTCCTTGTGGTCGTTCTCCAGATAGCAGATCGATGGACCCACGCGGGCTTCAAGGAAAAGAATCTTCGGCGAGGAAGAGAATGAAGTGCGGACAATGCCGAAAAGAGGGAACTGGCGCCCCGAATTGCTGATCATGATGTCGACTCCCGCACCCACACCTATAATGTCAAACATGCGGTATCTCATGCCGAAATAGGCCGCGAAGCACATCGCCGACATATCGTTGTGGCTGAGGTCGACCGACCCTCCGGCATCTGCACCCCAGGTGAAGTGAACCTTCTGCCTTATGCCGCGCATTGTCTCGCTGTTTACTTTCTTGAAGTAATGGCTCGGCTCGATGCCGGCACCCGATTCGGGGACAGCGGCGGATAAGCCCATGGCAGAAAGCGACATTATCGCCCCAAGGATTTTAGCTCTCGCTCTCATTCCGGCCAGTGTTCAAGGGTTAGACAAGCCCAGTTGTCACGGTCGGTCAGGGCCTTTACCCTGAAGCCGTATTTATAAGCCTCGGCCTCGATCATCGGCACGTCCTCGACATAAAAACCGCTGAAAATCATCTTTCCGCCGGGTTTAACGGCGGCTGCATAGAGCGGCAGGTCGCGGAGGATTATGTTGCGGTTGATATTTGCCACGAGCACGTCGGCTTTCTGCAGCGGGGCGAGGGCCGAGGCGTCGCCGTGGATTATTTCGATATCTCCGCAATCGTTTGCCCTGCAATTGTCAACGGCATTGAGATAGGCCTGGCGGTCGATCTCTATGCCGGCGACTCTCTCGGCTCCCAACTTGCGGGCGAGCATGGCGAGAATGCCGGTGCCGGTGCCCACGTCGGTGAGGCTTTTGCCTTTGAGGTCCGAGGCTATCAGCGCCTCGGCCACCTGCGATGTGGTGGCATGGTGGCCGGTGCCGAAGGCCATCTTGGGATCAATGGCTATGTCGATCTCTGCCTCAGGCACATCTTTATGAAACGAGCTGTGAATCACAAGCTTGCCGCCTATGACTATGGGCTTGAAATAGTTCTTCTCCCACTCCTCGTTCCAGTCCTTACCCTCGACGAAGCATTTTTTATAGCTAATGTCCACATCCATCGGGAATGAGTCGATTACCGAGTCAATGTCGGCCGAGGGATAATCGGTGGCCGAGATATAAGCCTTAAGATCGGGTCCGTCGGTCACGAAACTCTCGAAGCCAATGTCGGCCAGGAAAGCGGCGAGAAGGTCATTGGCCGTCTCGCTCATCGGCCTTATCGTGAAGATGATTTCGTAATAGTCGTTCATTGCGATGTAATGTGATAAAATAACAGGTGAAGGATGGAAAAATTGTGATTAAATGAAAATCAGATAAACGCGCGGTCGTTGCGGATATATCGCGTGAGGGCTTTGCGGTCGCGCTCATAGTCGCGGCTGCAGAGATAGCTTTCAATGGCGTCAGCATGATTAGCGTGATGCAGGTCTGAGCCGAGGAAATCCACAAGACCGGCCTCGGTGAGCTGGAGCGCCATCTTGCGCTGCTCCTTGCCGTATGCCCCCGCGAGGCTCAGCAGGTTGACCTGGAAAAGAGCGCCGGCGGCATGAAGTTTCTCCAGTCGTCCGGGGTGTTTCCAGTAGTAGCTGAATCGCTCGGGGTGGGCCATTATGGGGCGGTAGCCCTTGAGCTGGAGATCGAAAATCAGCTGGTCGAGCATGGGTGCCTCCTGAACGAATGGATTCTCAACAAGCAGATAGTCGTTGGGATAAGGCATGAGGATGCCCTTCTCGATATGCTCCATGAAAAGATCGTCCATGCGATATTCGGCACTTGTCCCGGTGTCTATATCTATGCCTGATTTTTCAAGCGCGTCCTTTAGGGTGGCATAAGCTGCTCCGACAGTCTCGGGATTGTTCTCGAAAGTGTCGCGGGTAACATGGGGAGTAAAGAGAAGCCTGTGGAGGCCCCACTCTTTCATCCTGCCGATCAGTTCTACCGACTCCTCCGGGCTGTCGCTGCCGTCGTCTATGCCGGGCACAAGGTGGCAGTGGATATCTGTTGTAAACCAAAGTTTCTCGGGAGTCTTTTTCTTGCCAAAACTAAAAAACATATCTATAAAAGCTTGACTTGATTCAAAAATGACAGCACATAAAAAGTGCCTTAACTACAAAGTTAATGATTTTTATCGGCTAAACGCCAACAGAGACCAAAAGTTTTAAAAAAATTTTAAAATTCACATTGTCGCCGCGGGCGCGACACCTGGTAGGTCGAGGCCGAACCTCGACCGCGCAATTCAAATATACATTGTAATCGGGGGGCGGGCTGGCCGCAGGCGCAGCCCCTACCTCGCGGCCCCTGACTACAGCCTGTAATCGACGCACCACCTTCCCGTTTAATCATGAATAATCTCGATAAATCACGATTAATCGGGAAATTTTTCCCGCAAAAACCATTTTCATCGCATTTTCCCGCTCATCCGCATCTTAATTTCGCGGCATGAAGTGCAAACTAATATCCCAGCCCCGCAAGATGACCCTTTCCCGTCGTCTTATCTCCATCGCCGACTTTCAGCGATGGCTCGGCCGTCCCATGCGCTCATTTGAGATAAACCTCGTCCGTTACTTCGAGTCCTTCCGTCAGCGTG
>CAYZFL010000153.1:0-5472 GCA_964477785.1 uncultured Bacteroides sp. | reverse complement strand
TCCCACGGCACTTCAATCGACACTTCACCCAACTGATTATGCACCTGTTTGATTGACCGGGTAAAGCATCAACCGATTGGTTGATTGCCTGCCTCGCCAAACAAGCGATTGCGTGACTGATTGGTTAGTCAGAACCTCAGTATCGCTAATGCCCAAAGTGGCAGAACTGCAACTGACCAATTGACTGAACAGTCAGAATATCGCTCGCCTGATTGACTGAAGCCATACCCAATCAATCGCCCACCCAATCATCTGACTGCGCAGTTGCGCGATTACCCGGTTGATTGGTTGAAGTCCTGATTAGTCAGCACTTCAACCAATCAGTCAATCGCCTGTGTGTCTGATTGAATGAGTGGTCAGGCAGTTGCGTATTCAGTTGAGTGGACGGTCAAGCGATTAGACAACTGAATTATCAACCCGATTCCATCTTCTTTGTAGATGGGATTAGTCCTCTTACACCCGAATGCAAAGCACTTCGCAAAATATCAACACCTCAACTCTACTGTTAGTAGTACCCGAAGATGAGTGGCGCAATCTCCATGACACGCTGGAGCAAATCATCGACCTGATCACACGACGCAACGCCGATGACTCCAATAGCGAATGGATTGAATCCGACGAAGCCCGCAAGTTACTCGGTGTTTCCCAAAAGACGTGGCAAAACTACCGCGACCAACGCCTCATCCCCTTCTCCCAAATCGGCCGTAAAATTTATGTCAACCGTGCCGACCTCGACGCATTCTTGCGCAACCACAGAATCGGTTCAAAAACATGATTTCTGAAGAATTATAGTACGTTAGATCAAATTAAACCATTGCGCGAACAAAGAGTTCGCAAATTATTATTAACTTTGCAACGTCAAACGCCAAAGCGAACTTTGAAATTGATGAAGCCAAACAAATTTTGACTCGCGTCCGACGTGTGTCGGATGTCATTCTTTCAAAAAAAAGAATGATAACCCAAGGGTATATTTTATTACAGTCGTAGACTGATTTATTCTTTATGAATGTTAATTTCAAAAAGACAAGAATAAAAACAAAGAAAAGAGTATTGGCTTCATCAATTTCAATTACGCTTTTTATCGTATGAATAAGACTGATATATTAGAACAACTTAAAACGATGAAGACTGTCGAAGACCTGGCAGTTCTTTTGGATGCAATCAAACAAGATGAGTTTGGTTCGGTTCGCTACAGTATATCAGCACCGATGCTCAAGCATTTTTCAAGCGACAAGATAGCGCCTAAGCGATTTCGCGTATTTCACATCCGTAAGAAGAGTGGAGGGGAGAGAGAGATTAAAGCTCCATGTCAACAGTTGTATGTAATCCTAACATGTTTGAACGTAATGCTAAAGGCGTGTTATGAACCATCAGATGCTGCAATGGGGTTTACATCCGGCAAATCTGTGCTGAATAATGCACAGGTTCACGTCGGTCATAATTATGTTTTCAATATCGACCTCAAGGATTTCTTTCCGTCTATTCCTCAGGCTCGCGTCTGGAAAAGACTCCAGTTGTCTCCATTCAATCTCAGTCAGGATGTCGCAAATGTCTTGGCTGGATTGTGTTGCGCATTTGATGCTGAGGCGGGACACAACGTTTTGCCTCAGGGATCCCCTGCATCCCCCTTGTTAACAAATTCGATATGCGACAAACTTGACCGCCGCATGAAGGGAGTAGCCAAAAGATTTGGTCTACACTATAGCAGATATGCTGACGATATGACATTCTCGAGTATGCACAATGTATATCAAGACGGGAGTGAATTTCGTCAGGAAATTTTGCGCATAATCGAGGAGCAGGGATTCTGTATGAACGACAAAAAGACGCGACTTCAGAAGAAAGGAGCACGTCAAGAAGTGACCGGTCTGACTGTGAATGCTGTAGCTAACGTATCGCATAAATATATTAGCGACTTGCGCTGGATCCTTCATGTTTGGGAGAAAGATGGTTATGCAAAAGCATATGCCTTGTTCTATCCCAAATACAAACATGAAAAGGGCTATATCAAGAAAGGTGAGCCGGTTATGGAGAATGTCATTGGCGGCAAGCTCGACTATCTAAGGATGGTTCGAGGCGAAAACAATCCGGCGTATCAAAGGCTGCAAGCTCGCTACTACGCCTTGCAACAGCTTGTTTTTGTTGATAACGAAACAGATAAATCTAATTCGTATGTTTATGTACAACCATACTCTATGCCCGAGTTTCATGAGCTGTTTCATACTGAAGTTAAACTTGTAATTACCCGCGAGGGAAAACTGGTAGGCAAATGCGAAATAGATGGTCGTGAAAAGACATTGGCTATTAGCAAATCAACGCAAAAATCTCTGTGCCCTGACATTGAGAGTATGCATACAGGTGAAATAATTACATCTGATGAACTTGCAAAATGTTTTGTGACACTCTGCCGCAACAAAGGCAAGAATTTCTGGTTGATTACTAAATTTGAGCCCAAACGCTCTCGCTGCCTGAGTATTCAGAATCTTAATGTATCGCCTGAAGATATCCTCACCCTTTGGGAAAAAGAAGGTCTTGCGAGCACTGTAGAAGAACTAACCCTGTATATTCAGTACGCGAACCCCACTGATTCCATTTTGAGTTGGAACCCATTGGCTGATTCTAAAAATACGATAGATCGTGGCTCTTTCAATTTTACAAAAGAAGATATAATTGCATTCTTTTTGAAGAATAAGAACGTGACTGCTTCACATCGAAAGAGAGCTATGCAGCTAATGATGGCCAACATACATGAGCAATCGGATGGTGACGGCATTAATGTCGTTGAATTGCTCAACATTTGGGAGAAAGATGGTCTTGATGCTGCTGTAAAAGCATGGAAAGAGTCCACAAATAAGCAAGTGCAACAGAAAACAAAGGCAAAGAAATCAAAAAGTAATTCAGCCAGCAAATTTACTCGTGAAACCGGGTTCTCTAAGGAGGCATTTGGAACATTTCGTCAAGAAATAGCTTTAGATGGTGGAACTCCGGTTGAAATTGATATTGACTGGGATGATATACCATTTGATATTGACGATTCAGGAGTTATAGGAGGGTTATGAAACATTTAGAAATATCAACAAAGGATAGATTAGGCTTTCTCTCTGCGATCACATCCGGAGTAATATCTCATGATGAACTCTCAGATAAACTATTGCGATGCCTAGCCAAAACATTATCTGAACAAAATTCATCTGAAACGACGCTTACAGAAAGTATCGCATACTCACATTCCCCTCATAAAATGATTGAGTTTCTGCGTTTATTTTCTTTAGATGATGATTTTAAATGGTACACTCATAAATGGGATATGTCCATTCCGTTTGATATTATTCAACAAAAGGAACGACAAAATATTACTAAAAGCATATTAAGTGAAATGGCGTATCCTAAGGTATCGGGGCCAGCAATTAACATAAATACATATAATCAAGTTTGGAATTTTATTAATTTTTTGAACATTGGTGAGAAAGTTTATACTTGGACAAATACCAAATTTGAATATATACGTTATGGATGGCACTCAATAGTCGACTTGAGTAAGCGGAATCCTTCTACACCTGTAGAGAGTCTTAAGCTATCGGATGGACATCAGTTCAGGGATTATATTCGAATGTTTAAGGCGGCTATTGAATTTCGAACAGATCTAAATGATGATGACAGATTTAGCGAGTCTATATGGAAATTTATCACGTCTAGTCTTCCTAAAGATTTTGAAATAGTATTTAATCCAGCCTTTGATGAAGTTGGATACGACATAAACGTTTATTGTGATGTTGTAGGTCTCCTTAGCGCATTAAATACTATTTGCAGTTGGATTACAAAACATAAGGCTATTAGTTCTAAAGTTATCGTAGATTTTATTAGTTCTGTGGATTCATATACTTTGGAAATTTTCCATATAGGAAGTTATTTTAATAATATTGAAAAATTGAGACAACCTACGGGAGATTTGGCAAACCTAAGAAAAAGATTATTTTCAGTGTGCGATTTCACAATGGAAGGAGATTTCAATAAGGATGGTCAGCCGTGTGGAGCAATTATTGCGAATGTCTTAGACAACACCACAATTTTGTCAGATAGTAGATTTAATAATTGCACTATATCTAATCTAGACACACAAATTGGCGGAGTTAAATATAAACTAAGGATATACAGAGGATAATGATATACGTATTTGATGATAGATTCCAACGCAGGACGATTAATTCAGAGAAATTAAAAAATTTCTCCGAATTGATTGTATTTAAGACTTTAGAAATAATGCCCGGTAAACCAGTGGAGGAATGTGTAATTGACTCTGTGGATAATCCGGATTGTATATTGTTCCACAAATCATATAGATTCGAAGATTCAAGGGTGACATTTGAAACAATTCGGCAGTTGTTTACTTCATACAATGTCCCTGTTGTAATATTCAGCGGTGGAATAGAAGGTAGCAATAAAGGAAAGATTGAAATCAACATGAATGCAGATTTAATGTATGATAATATGCTTTTCTTTTTAGAAGACTTCAAGTCAAACAATAGAATTAATATCGACACTCTTTTATGGGGGAAAAGGCATCGCCTCAACGCAATGCTTCAGCTTCAGAATTCTATATCAATAAAATACTTCGTAAATAATGACCTAGAAAAAGCCATTGAAAATACTAGTGATGTAATAAGAACAATAACTAAGAATTGTATTAAATTAGGAATAGCTGACTTGGGTGAAAATATTATCTTCGAAATCAAAGCTCAGCAATTAGCATGGATTGACCTCGCAGCGATAATCGAAACCAACATTAAAAATCAATTATGATGAAATATTTGATTTCCTTTGACACAAATATAGTAGCGGCAACCCAGGCCAAAGAATGGGGCGTTGATACAATACTGACTCTTGGCGACGATATCACAGCAGATTTGTTAAAATTGCCGTATCCTAATGAGCCAATTGTGTTCTTTATTCCTACTGTATTTGATCCGAATAATTCATTAGCGTATCAAGGAGTAGAGTTGTCTTTGCGAATATTAATGAAATATATCAGAGAGAATCGTACCGACATTGATATAGTTCTTATGGGCAATTAAACTGACTAAACTTTCATGTATCATTGTGCTTATACCAACATTCAAAAAATCACCGGTATACATTACATTAGATTTAATAAAAAAACTGCCGCTTCATATGGTATACCAAAACGAGTTTACGTTGATAGAGCCGATTATAAATCGTATTTGGATAATCTTGGCTTGAACTTCCCTTTGACATTTAAGTCAACGCATTCATTGACTAATGAATGGTGCCTGTTTAAATGGAATTCATTTATGGGCTTTGAAAAAGAACCGTCTTCCCTCATGGGGCATCTCTATTTTGAATATCTGATAACTATTGAAAAATTAGTGAAGATTAGAGATAAGAAGGCAACTGAGCACTTAAGGAATCGACTGAAAAATATACCTGCTGCACGTATCTTAATAATCGATGATA
>CAYZFL010000152.1:0-5489 GCA_964477785.1 uncultured Bacteroides sp. | reverse complement strand
ACGCATTGCGCATTTGCGCATTACGCATTTTAAGGCCTTTGCCCGTAAAGCCGAATCGCAGCAAGGAGCACTTTGACATTTTGAAATTTTGTTATTCTCGATCAATTGGCGCGGGAGCGGGTGGCGTCGATTTTGAGGAGGATAAATAATAGGATGGTGAAGCCCCATAGCGACGATCCGCCATAGGAGAAGAATGGCAGCGGGATGCCTATTACCGGACACAAGCCTATGACCATGCCTATGTTGACAAAGAAGTGGAAAAACAGGAATGAGGCCACACAATAGGCGTAGACGCGGCCGAAGGCTTTTGGCTGGCGCTCTGCGATTACTATTACTCTGAGAATCAGGGCCAGAAAGAGCGCCGTTACGGCAAGTGTGCCCATGAAGCCTTCTTCTTCACCTATGGTGCAGAATATAAAGTCGGTATGCTGTTCGGGCACATATTTGAGTTTGGTCTGGGTTCCGTTGAGGAATCCTTTTCCGGTAAGGCCGCCCGAACCGATAGCGATTTTCGACTGGTTTACGTTGTAGCCGGCGCCACGCAAGTCGTCCTCGATGCCGAGTACAACCTTGATACGCATCTGCTGGTGAGGCTGGAGGTAGCCGAAAGCGATGTTGACCGAGAACATGAAAACCACACCGGCAAGGGCCGTTGCGGTGGCTACGAAAAGCTTGCGGCAGCGGTGGCGTATGCCTTCGATTATGAGATATATGCCACCGATTACGAGTGCCGAAATCATATAGGGCATGCCGTTGACTGCCACGCCCATAGGACCGCTGAGCAGCCAAAGCAGACCAACGACGGCACCGAAGAAAATGAGCAGGTTTCGGGCTATCTCTATGCGGCGGCTGTAAATCACTGTCATCACAAGCATGATGACCATGAGCATCACGAGCACGGAGAATTCTCCCGATGGAATGCCGAAGACGGCACTCTCGGTAAACTTGACGGTGACAACGAAAATGGCCACGGCAAGCACCGCTGCAAAAAGCACAAGGCCGCTCATTCCCTCACGGTAGAGTACGAAGAAAAGAGCCATGAAGGTGAGCGCCGAACCGGTTTCGTTCTGCAGCAGAATAAGGACGATGGGGCAGAAAATGAGACCGAGAGCCTTGACATAGTTTGATGGCTTTGCATTGAGCACGAAGTGATAGCCGTTGAAAAGCTTTGCCAGTGCCAAAGCCGTGGCAAATTTGGCGAACTCGGCCGGCTGCAGACTCATGCCTCCCAATGAAATCCATGATTTCGAGCCCTTTATGTCATGCGCTATGAATGGTGTTATCAACAAAAGGAGTATCACGACTATGTAGATGGGAAAGGCGTAAGCCTCGTACATTCGTGTGTCGATGAGGAGGATAACGAAAGCCAGGGCGATTGAGAGAAGAATCCAGCGAACCTGTTTGCCGGAGAACTCGTCGCCGGAAAGCATGCTGGCGTTGTCGAAGTCGTAGCTTGCGGCATAGATGGAAATCACGCCCATCACCACCATTATGAGATAAATGATGATGGTAGGCCAGTCGAGTCGTCTGAGCAGGCTCGAGGTTTCACTCTTTCTTTGAATCGTTGCCATTTGCTTTTGTTTCTGACTGCGGTTTTGTGGCTTCCTGTTTTATATCATTATTGCCGGCGGTATTGAGACTGTCGGTTTTATGTGATTTCTTGTCGCGGCTCTTGACCTCGGCGCCTTTCTTCTTGGAGGCGTAGGCAAGATGAGCATTGAGCATCTGAGTCTCCATGCCTTTGCGACCCGGGGAGATTGAGTCGCAGAGATATTTCTCCATCACGAGCGAACCGATGGGCACACCGTAAACAGCACCGAAACCGCCGTTTTCGATATAGACGGCGACGGCAATTTTGGGATCGTTGTATGGCGCAAAGCCCATGAAGGCCGAGTGGTCCTTGCCGTGAGGATTCTGGGCGGTACCGGTTTTGCCGCAAACCTCGATACCGGGGATATTGGCCTTGCGGCAGGTACCTCCGATTACGGCCATGCGCATGCCCTCGGCGATATCTTTATACCAGTGGGCGTCGATGGTGGGAAGTCGTTTCTTGGAATATTCGGCGGCCATCACGGTGTCCTGTATCTCCTTAACCACATGCGGGGTGATAAACCATCCGCGGTTTGCCACGGTGGCGGCAAGATTGGCAATCTGAAGTGGCGTTGCGAGAATCTCGCCCTGGCCGATAGAGACCGAGATGATAGTGTTGGCGCTCCATCGGCCTTCGCCATACCATTTGTTGTAGAATTTGGCATTTGGCAGGAAGCCGCGGCTTTCGCCGGGCAGGTCAACGCCGAGCTTGTAGCCGTAGCCCATGGAGACGAGATGGTTTTTCCATATTTCGAATGCTTTGGCGGGTGTGCCGTATTTGCTCCGCTTGTCAATCATGTATTTGAAGCCCCAGCAGAAGAATGCGTTGCAGGAAGTCTGGAGCGCGGGCTTGAGCGTGAGGGGCGAGCCGTGGGGGTGACAGCCCACACGCAGGCCGCCGCTGATATAACCTCGGTAGCAGGGGAAAGAGGTGGTGAGATTTATGATACCTTCCTGAAGCAGGATGAGACCCTGAGTGGGTTTGAAGGTCGAGCCCGGAGGGTAGGCGGCCATGATCGCGCGGTCGAATAGCGGCCAGCTCTCGTCCTTAAGAAGTTTCTTGTAGTTCTCGCCGCGCTGACGGCCCACGAGCAAAGTAGGATCGTAGCTGGGACTGGATGCCAGGCAAAGAATCTCGCCGGTTTTGGGCTCTATGGCCACCACGGCGCCGCGTTTGCCCACGAGGAGCGACTCGGCGTATTGCTGGAGCTTAATGTCGAGACTGAGTTTCAGGTCGCGTCCGGCGGTGGGCTCGACGTCGTGGGCACCGTCCTCATAGCGGCCCTGGATGCGGCCTCGTGAGTCACGGATGAGCACCTCGACACCTTTGATGCCGCGGAGATACTCCTCGTAGCTCTTCTCGATGCCGAGGTCACCGGTATAGTCGCCGGCGGTGTAATAGGGGTCGCGCTTCACATCGTCGGCCGAAACCTCGCGGATGTTGCCGAGCACGTTGCCTGCCGAAGCGTAGTTATACTGGCGCAGGATTCTTTTCTGAATGAAGAATCCGGGGAAGCGGTATAGTTTCTCCTGCAGACGGCCATAGTCCTGGGATGAGAGCTGCGAGACGAGTCGCTGTGGCGTGTAGGTGGAGAAGCCGGGATTTGACCTCAGGTCGTGCATGTCGGCCCAGCGTCTGTCAAACTGCTCTTTGGTTATGTTGATAGTCTTGCAGAAATCGAGTGTGTCGAAAGGCTCCACATCGCGGGGAATGAGCATGACGTCGTAAGCCGGCTGGTTGAAAACCACCAGCTCGCCGTTGCGGTCATAGATAAGCCCGCGCGAGGGATATACGGTTTTTTTGAGGAATGCGTTGCTGTCGGCGCTTTTCTTGTAGCTTCCGTCGTTGAGCTGCAGGTCGAAAAGTCGCACAAGGTATATGAGAGCGATGAAAATCATCACTCCGGCGATGATATATTTGCGTTTTTCGAGATTATAATCTTTTCTCACTTCTACTCCGGCTTAAAGTTAAACTGTCAAGGGCGAAAATGAGCATGAATGTGAAGAGGGTGCTGCAGGCTATCCTGAGGAGGAGGAGCCTGAGATTGAAAAGCTGGAAGGCCTCGATGGTGAAAACCAGTGTGCAGTATATCAGAGAAGCGGTGAGTGCATATTTGATAAAGGCGGCGGAGCCCATCGAGGCGCCCGAGGGCTTGAGCTCTTCGGTTTCGGCGTCGGCACCGAGGTAGATTCGTGCCACTGGTTTGCGCACGAAGGCCGTGACTACGGCGGCGATGGTGTTGATGCCCATCGTATCAGAGAAAATGTCTACGGCGAGGCCCGACACGAAGGCCAGGGTCATCACGATGTTGACGCTCATGTTGAGGGGCAACTTGAGAATCATGAGGATGTAGACAAAGGGCATCGCCACGTTGAACAGCACCATGTTGTTGAATATCAGAGCCTGCGCGGGCACCAATATTATAAATAACAGGAGGAAAGAGAGCAGATGCCTGTTCATTTTTTGCCGTTTGATTTTACTGGTTTCTTATCATAAGGAGAGGAAGAGGTCTCGGTGACACTTTCCACTTCCTGAATCTCCTCTTTCTGGGCATCGACAACAACCTGCACGTTGTTGAGGGTGGAGAAATCGGAGAATAGTTTGATCTTGAGGGTAAAGAAGTTCTCCTGATGCTTCCTGCCGTCGGATATGATTCGCCCCACAGGGAGCCCGGCGGGAAAGACCGCCGAGTAGCCGCTGGTGACGATAGTGTCGCCGGCTTTGAAGACAGTGTGGCGTGGGAGCTCTTCGAGCATGGCGGTGGTGGGATCGTCGCCGTCCCATACAAGCGAGCCGAAAACATCGCTGCCCTTGATTTTGCAGGAAAGCCTGAAATTGGGATTGAGCAGGGATATCACGCGGCTGGAACGGGTGCCCACGTTTGAAACGATGCCTACCACGCCGTTGCGGTCAATCACACCCATCTCGGGGCGTATGCCGTCGGCTTCGCCCTTGTTGATGGTTATGTAATTGTAAGGCTTGGAGACACTGTTGTTGATTACGTGTGCCACTATGAAGCGGAAGCGAGAAATCGAGGAGTCGATGACTAGAGTGTCGGTAAGGGTCTTTTCCTGAAGAATCAGCACCTGGTTGCGGAGGTCGGTAACCTCGCGGAGCAACTCGGCGTTGCGGGCGTTGAGCTCGTCGTTGGCCGTGCGGAGATTGAAATAGGAAGTAACCTCGTTGCCGATGTTGTAAACCGCCGTCGACACCGAATTTGCCGAGGTAAGAAACACTCTGTGCTGGAACGGATTGCTCTGAAAGAGCAACATCAGACCCAGCACAATATAAATTGTGAAAACAAACCAGCGGCTGTTACGCCTTATGAATGCAATAAGCTCGTTCAATCTTGCCTAAAATGGGAGAACCTTTAAGTCACCCCACATCCGCCGAGAATATCAGCGGATAAGGAATGAGAACTTGTCGATATTTTTGAGAGCTACGCCGGTACCTTTAGCCACAGCGAGAAGGGGATCCTCGGCGATGATAAACTGGATGCCGATTTTGTCGGTGAGACGTTTGTCAAGACCGCGGAGCAGGGCGCCGCCGCCGGCGAGGTAGATGCCGTTTTTGACGATGTCGGCATAAAGCTCGGGGGGAGTCTGCTCGAGAGCGGAGAGCACGGCAGCCTCGATTTTGGAGATCGTCTTTTCGATGCAGTGACTGATTTCCTGATAGGTAACGGGCACTTCCATGGGAAGGGCGGTCATCACGTTGGGGCCGTGGATGATGAAGTTCTCCGGGGGATTTTCAAGCTCGGTGAGGGCTGAGCCTACTTCCATCTTGATTTTTTCGGCAGTGCGGATACCCACCTTGATGTTGTGGGCCCGGCGCATGTGGTTCTGGATATCATCGGTGAGGTCGTCGCCGGCAATCTGGATGCTCTTGTTGCTGACGA
>CAYZFL010000151.1:0-5489 GCA_964477785.1 uncultured Bacteroides sp. | reverse complement strand
GGTATCTGTTCTTTTCTTCTCCGAAGGTTACAGAGAAACTCCACCAGGCTGGTGGAGAATTGCAACACCGTGCTAATCATTCCATTGTAGAACTTCACCAACTTGGTGGAGAATCTGATATGCCATTATTGCTTGGTCTTGTACCATGGCGCCATCAGGTAAATATCGTTTCGAAATGCAAGAATGTTGATGAGGCCATATTCTATTTGCAGGAATGTATTTTAGGCGGATGGAGCCGTCAGACATTGGATAATTCGCTAAAAGCCAACCTCTATAAATCTCACGGCAAAGCAATCAGCAACTTTCCGGAATATCTTCCGGAGGCGCAGAGTCGTCTTGCACAGGAAATCACAAAAGACAACTATGACTTCGGTTTTATAACTGTTCCCGTCAATTATAAGGAAGAACAGCTTGAGGCAGCTCTCGAACAGAATATTACCCGATTCCTTCTTGAACTGGGCACAGGTTTTGCATTTGTAGGCAGGCAGAAAGAACTTATTATAGGCAACCGCAGCCGTAGGATTGATATGCTGTTCTACCATATCCGACTGAAAGCGTATATAGTCGTTGAACTGAAAGTCAAACCATTTGACCCGGAGTATGCCGGAAAGCTCAATTACTATGTAAATGCTGTTGATGAACTTCTGAAAGGTCCGGATGACAACCCGACAATAGGACTTTTGATATGTAGTGACAAGAACGAGACCGAAGTGCGTTGGGCGTTCAAAGGCATACGGACTCCGATGGGCGTCGCTTCTTACGATAACGTCCAGATAGCTACTTCAAATTTGCTTCCGTCGGCAGAAGAGCTACAAGCCCGAGTACGTTTGGTTGAAGAAGAGTTGAATCACAATCATACTGAGGTTTGATCTGTGAAAACGTTATTTTAACTTGGATCCTGAATTTAACAATTAATAATATCAGTGATATAAACAAGCGAGCATACCACAACTTCCGCATATCGAATACCTATTTTATATAATGCAATGGTATGAAAAGAATAAGTATCATTATCTATTTTTTGCTAATATTAATCCTAACAAAGGCTTCAGGAGGAGTGAACTGCAGCAACCGTATTTTTACTACATCCAAGAGTTTCGACATTATTGCGTCGCTGCAATATTTTGACAAAATCAAGGATGTTCCTATTTTTTGTCACCTGACTGCTGATTCAACGTTCATGTCGCATCTCAGTCTTGTGAATGATAATGTGAAGGCGTCAAAACTCTGTAATTTCTATTCTATCTATGGTGGAGATAAAAACAACACAGACTCCTGTGTCGTATTTTTCAACAATTTAAAGCTAAATGACTCACTAAAACGTTCTGATGCGGAGTGGATCAGGAATATCTTGGAATTGCAGCCTGAGATTACCCATTGCATATCCGCCTTGAACGCCGCCGGATATTCTGATTATTGGGATAATGTAATACAACCGATACTTGAAAGACAGATAAACTCCTATCATGTTTCAGAAAAAACGCTCGATGATATACATGATGCCCTGACCGAGATTTCCGGGCCAGAGATATTACCGCCAACACATTCAAATACTTATATTCTCAACATCGACAATGCTTTTAATCTTTCAGACGAATCATTCTGTTGCACCCCGCTTCTGCTTGATGTTGAACTTGAAAAGAAATTCAGACTTGATTTCCTAAAAGTCTATACTCATGAGAATCTTCATCGACTGCCGGTTTCTGATGAGCTGATGTTCAAACTCGATGAACTTATGGAAGATGACTTCTACCGTGAAAATGAGAAGGTGGCAAGAAGCCATAACGAAGGTCGCAACGAAGCTTTTGTTGTAGCAGCGGAAGCCTTCATATCACATAAAATTGGACTAAGGGATAACAGGAGTGTCTACGATGAGTTTAAAGAATATGTCGATGGCAGCCTTGTTCTTGCGCCTATTATATATGTCCATCTTCAAAAAAAACAAAAAGATGAATCACTTAACAGTTTCATTCTCCGACTTTTTGACAATGGTACAATAAAGGCAGGAAGTGTGAAAGCCGAGTATGACAGGGCCATGAGACAACTCGAATCTAAAATAATCAGCGATGAAAGGTAATTTCTCTCCGGCTGTTATGTTTAGATTAGTTACCATGTTTTTCACTTCACGCGGAAGGAGTCGATGCGGGTGGAGTAGTTCGGGGATTTCATCGAGCGGCGGATGGCGAGAGTGTAGGCTATGTTTTTGCCGTCGGCGTCTTTCTGAGGATATTGCTGGGCGGCCATGGAGACTGCATCGGCGCCAAGCCGGCGGTTGATGCCGTCGATAATCTCGCATAGTTTCTCGGCCTTGCGTCTCTTGCCCTCGTCATAAAAGAAAAGGTCGGGCTGGAAGGCATCGGCCGAAGAGATATCGGTGACCATCACTCCGGCCCGTTTATAATGAATTCCCGGCTTGAAAATGGCCCCGAGAATTTTCATTGCCGCACTCACGATTTCGCCGCTGATAGCCGTTGCGGTAGGGAAACGCATCGAAGCGCTCATGGAATACTGCGACAAATCCTCGCGGAAATAATTTGACTGCACAAAAACGGTGACCATGCCTGCCACGGAGCGCTGGCGCCTGAGCTTCAGAGCACAACGGGCAGCAAAGTTGGCAACATGGGGCTTGAGCTGCTCAAGATCGGTTAGCATTTCGGGCAAAGAACGGCTTGTGAGAATGCTCTTCTTGGTTACCTCCTCCATTTTCTCGGTCTCGATAGCGTTTATGCCGCGCAGCTCGAGCCAAGTGCGCTCGCCCGTGACATGGTAGCGGCTTCTGACCCAACTCTTGCTCTTCTGGGCAAAATCCCAGGCCTTGGTGATGCCGTAATATTCGAGACTACGTGCAATGCGGCGACCAATGCCCCACACATCGCCGGTATCGAAAAGCTTCAGGGCCTTCTCCCGCTGCTCCTCGGTTGCAATCATGCAGCAGCGGTTGTAGCCGGGATAGCGTTTTGCAAATCGTGTAGCCACCTTTGCCAGGGTGCGCGTAGGCGCAATGCCTATGCTCACGGGCATGCCGGTCCATCTGCGTACCTTGGCTGCAAGATCCTCGCCCCATTTCTTAAGCCCTTCGGGGTTCATACCATCGAGATTGAGGAAAGCCTCGTCGATGGAATACTGTCTGATTTCCGGCGCGTTCTGAGCAAGCACGGCCATAACGCGGGCCGACATATCTGCATAAAGCTCATAATTAGACGAGAAAGCTGTGATGCCGCTGCCGGGGAACTCCTCGAGCATCTTGAAATATGGCATGCCTTCCTTCACTCCCATAGCCTTGACCTCGGCGGTGCGTGCCACTACACATCCGTCGTTGTTGCTGAGCACGACAACCGGGCGCCCGTTGAGGTCGGGACGAAACACACGCTCACAGGAGCAGAAAAAATTGTCGCAGTCGACAAGAGCCCACATAAATCAGAAATCAGGAATGACGCGATTAAAAAATCATCTGAAACTTTTTATCACCTTCGACACTACGCCCCAGATAGTGAAATTGTCGTCGGCGGTGATACGGAATGGAGGGAACTCGCGATTGCCGGGTCTGAGCCATATAAAGCCGCGTGACTTCTCACTGAGGTCAAGATATTTCATAGTGAACTCGCCTTCGATAAAGGCCACCACAACATCTCCCTGCTTGGGGTCGAGGGAGCGGTCGATAACAATAATATCGCCTTCATCTATACCTGCCTCGACCATCGACAAGCCCACCACCTTTGCATAAAAAGTAGCGGCCGGATGCTCGATTAGTTCCTTGTTGAAGTCGAGACTACGGTCGACATAGTCCTGAGCAGGGCTGGGGAAGCCGGCCCTGATGCCACCGTCGGCGTAAGGCAGACGCAGGTCGACCGAAAAGTTTCCGCTGTATATTTCAAGTTCTTTCATCACAATGCAAATTTACAAAAAATCCGGGAGGGAGCCAAGAGCCGCTATACTATATGGCAGGAGAATTAGGAATGCGGACATGAACCCGAGGAACGATTTTTGGCCACTTTGGCAATAATTTTAGTCTTAAACGGAATAAATGGCGGAATATTGAGTAAAAAGAGCACCAAAGCCCGAGTAAATTGTTTAACTTTGTAGAATCATCAAAACGACAAGGCATGTTTGTAACTTCATCCCTCGCCACCTTCGGCCGGTATTGTCTTTTTATCACCAAAGTATTTTCCATCCCCGACAAGTGGAAGATATTCTTCCGCAATCTGTTTTCAGAGATAATGAAGCTGGGAGTGGCATCCATACCTCTTGTGATAGTAATCTCGGTGTTTATCGGCGCCGTGATCGCCATACAGATGCAGCTCAACATATCGTCGCCGCTGATTCCGGCCTACAGTGTGGGTCTGGCCACGCGCGATATAGTGCTGCTCGAGTTTTCTAACTCCATTCTCTGCCTGATACTGGCCGGAAAGGTTGGCAGCAACATAGCATCGGAGATCGGCACTATGAGGGTGACCGAGCAGATTGACGCCCTTGAAATCATGGGCATAAACTCGAGCTGTTTCCTCGTGCTGCCAAAAATTCTGGCGTTCGTGCTCTTCATGCCTGTGCTGGTAGTGCTCTGCATAGGTACGTCGATATTCGGCGGCTACCTCGTTGCCATATTCACCGACATCATCACCGTATCGAAATATGTCTACGGCCTGCAGGCACTCTTCAACGAATGGTATGTGTGGTACGGACTTATCAAGTCGATAGTCTTCGCCTTCATCATCGCCTCGGTGTCGTCGTTCTACGGCTATTATGTAAAGGGCGGCGCACTCGACGTGGGCAAAGCGAGCACCAACGGCGTGGTATCGAGCTCGATACTTATACTTCTCGCCGACGTGCTGCTTACAAAACTTCTGCTGCAGTAAAGCCGAATGATACGCCACGCTTATACCCATCACTAATATCCACGACTTACTTAACCAGATGATAGAGGTAAAAAATTTAGTAAAGAGTTTCGACGGCAAGGTCGTGCTCCACGATATATCGGCTACCTTCGAGCAAGGAAAGACAAACCTTATAATAGGCAACTCGGGCTCGGGCAAGACCGTGCTACTCAAGTCGCTTGTAGGTCTTCTGAAGCCAGACAGCGGCAACATACTCTTCGACGGCCGCGATATCACGAAAATGAAAGGCGCCGAAATGAAAGAGGTGAGAAAAGAGATAGGCATGCTCTTCCAGGGCAGTGCGCTTTTCGACTCGGAGACAGTGCTCGGCAACGTGATGTTTCCGCTGGTGATGTTTTCAGGCAAAAGCTACGACGAAATGCGCGACAGGGCCGAATTCTGCATACGCAGGGTAAACCTCAACGGCGCACAGAACAAATACACGTCGGAAATATCAGGCGGCATGCAGAAGCGCTGCGCCATAGCCCGCGCCATAGCCCTTAATCCCAAATACCTCTTCTGCGACGAGCCAAACTCGGGTCTCGACCCCAAGACCTCGATACTTATCGACGAGCTTCTGAGCGACATCACCCATGAATACGGCATCACCACCGTAAT
>CAYZFL010000150.1:0-5638 GCA_964477785.1 uncultured Bacteroides sp. | reverse complement strand
GCCATAAACCAGGGCTGGATTAACCATTCATTCTGTTATTTCATTCATTCCCGCTGGCTTTCGCAAAATTTATCGCGGCAGGTTTTGCGGTATGAAAAAAAAATCTTAATTTTGCGGTCGGAAATTCCCGAGAGACCCGCCGATAAGCCTTCCGTTCGCCTGTGAGGGTTGTAAAACATCCTTTGGTATAGGGAATAAGTCCGGGAAAAGGTCCCGAAGGATATCGATTAATCTTTTTATTTACAAATCTTTTAATACTTATAAGTATGCATCTGAATTCAGAACAGAAAGTAGAGATTTTTGAGAAGTATGGCAAAGGCAAAACCGACACCGGCAGCCCCGAGGCACAGATCGCCCTTTTCTCGGTTCGTATCGCCCACCTCACCCAGCACCTCAAGGCAAACCACAAAGACCACACCACAGAGCGCGCCCTTAAGATGCTCGTAGGTAAGCGTCGTCGTCTTCTCGACTACCTGATGCGCAAAGACATCAACCGCTACCGCGCAATCATCGCTCAGAAAGAGCTCGGTATCCGTAAATAATCGGGGCGACTCTATTTTCAGAAACCACACGCAAGCCCTCAGGCTATCAGGCCCGGGGGCTTGTCGCATATATATGTTAGGCAAAAACTCAATTTCGCGTCATCTCCGCCACCGCTCTACAAGATTTCACACTTTTTTTAATATGGGTTTGAGGCTTTTTGTTTAATTTTGCGTTAAATATGAAATTGCGACTAATCAAATATCTGCTTATATTGCCGGCCTTATTTTGGGGTTCGGCATCCATTGACGCCCAAATCAATACCGAGCAGGTGATACGTGTGGGCCAGAACGCCCTTTATTTCGAGGACTATATACTCTCGATACAATATTTCAACCAGGCCATCGCCGCCAAGCCTTATCAGGCAAAGCCTTACCTGCTGCGCTCCATCGCGAAGCTCAATCTCGAGGACTTTGCCGGAGCGGAGGCCGACGCACAGAAGGCCACCGAACTGCATCCCTATCTCACCGACGCCTGGGAGGTGCTCGGCGTGGCACGCCAGAACCTCGGCAAATTTTCCTCTGCCGTAGAAAGCTATAACGAAGCCCTGAAGCTCATGCCGCGCAACCGCCAGCTGATGTTTAACAAGGCCCTCGCCCTCGAGCGTCTGAAACGTTACCCCGAGGCCGACTCGACCTATGCCGAGCTGCTTCGCTACAACCGCAACTTCGAGAACGGTTACCTGGGCCGCGCCCGCCTAAAGCTCCTCGAGCAGGACACCGTCTCGGCAATCGCCGATATCGACAAGGCGCTCAGCCTCAACAAAAACGCGGTAAACGCTTATATAATGCGTGCCGACATAGCCATAAACTCCGGCTCGAAGTCGCCCGCCGCAACCGAGCGTAGCTACAAGACGGCACTCGAGGACATGGACATGGCCATAAAACTCGAGCCTAAAATCGCCGGTCTCTACATCAACCGCGCCTTCCTGCGTTATAACCGCGACGACTATTTCGGCGCCATGGCCGACTATGACTATGCCATACAGCTCGAGCCCCACAACATGATGGCCCGCTTCAACCGAGGCATCCTCCTTGCCGAGGTAAACGCCAACGACCGCGCCCTCGAGGATTTCAACGCCGTGCTCAACTATGACCCCGACGATATACGTGCCCTCTTCAACCGTTCGCTAATACTCCAGCGCAAGGGAGAATTCAAGAACGCACTGAAGGACATCGACCGTGTAATCGCCAAATTCCCCGACTTCCCCGGCGGCTACGGCATCCGCTCCGACATCTACCGCGAGATGGGCGACATGCGCAATGCCGAGAAAGACTACAACAAGGCCTTCTCCATGGCCAGGAAAGCCAAAGGCCGGGCCCCGGAGAAAGAAGAAGACCGGAACGATGATTCGGGCGACATACAGGAACTGCCCAAAGAGCTTGCCGCCAAACGTTTTGCCTCGCTGCTCACTACCGACGACAATGCCGAGATCAAAAACGAATACAACAACCCGGCAATCCGCGGTCGTGTGCAGGACCGCAACCTCGCCATAGAGACCGAGCCGATGATTCTGCTCAGCTATTATTCAAACACCGACGAAGTCCGCGGCGAGACATACTACATGAAAGAAATCGACGACATCAACTCCACGCGCATGCTGCCCATGACCATCAACGTCACAAACCGCATACCCGCCATGGACGAGGATTTCGCGAGAAAACATTTCAGCTCCATTGAGTATTATAATTCATATCTCTCCACACATACGCCACGGGCCATCGACTACATAGGCCGTGCGATGGATTTCCTCACCATACGCGACTATGACAACGCGTTGAAAGACGCCGACCGTGCCCTTCAGCTCGCCCCCGGCAACGGAGCGGCCCTCTTCCTGCGCTTCACCGCCCTCTACGGCATAGCCCTCAACAGCCGCCACCCGTCGGAAGATCCAGCCGGGGAAGAACGTCAGTCCCAAAGCGCCGAGACGCGCCGCATCCTCCAGTCAAAGGCTCTCGACGACGCCCGCGAAGCCCTCGACGACGTGCTCAAGGTGTCGCAGGCCAACGCCGTGGCATGGTTTGACAAAGGCAACCTCCTGCTCGAAGCCGGCGACCTCACCTCGGCCCTCGCAGCATATACAAAAGCCATAGAACTCAAGCCCGACATGGGTGAGGCTTACTTCAACCGAGGATATGTATATCTCAAGATAGGCAACCAGACTTCCGGCCTGGCCGACCTCTCCAAAGCCGGTGAAAAAGGCATCGCCTCGGCATATAATCTCATCAAAAGAATTTCAAACTGAAAAGAACTGAAACCCGAACGATAACCCCGACATAAAACAATATAACACCAAATAAAACCATGTCAGAAGACTACAAATTCCAAGATTCAGACCTTAAGACGCTTGCCGCAAAAGGCATCAGCCCCGAAACAGCCCGGAACCAGCTCGACCGCTTTGTCACGGGCTTTCCTTTTCTTAAACTCGACAGCTCTGCCACAAAAGGCCGCGGCATAGCCGTGATGACCGCCGACGACGAGGCCAAAGCACTGGCAAGATGGCAGAAATACCTCACCGACGGAGGCAAGGTGGCCAAGTTCGTGCCCGCTTCCGGAGCCGCATCGCGTATGTTCAAGGCTCTCTTCAGTTTCGTCGAGGGTGACGCAGAGACTCCCGCTCCCGGATCTCCCGTAGCAGAGCTTATCGAAAACGCCTCGCGTATTCCCTTCAAAAACGAGCTCGACCGCATCTGCCAGGCCCTCTACGGCGCCGACGTGGCAGCCCTAATCGCCGAAAACCGCTATAAAGATATCATCAAGGCCATTATCCTTCCCCAGGGCATGAACTATGGCAAACTGCCCAAGGCCCTCCTCACTTTCCACGACTATGACAGCTTTACCCGCACTCCCCTCGAGGAACAGCTCGCCGAGGGCGCACAGACCGCCACAGGACCCGACGGCACCGTAAACCTCCACTTCACCGTCTCTGCCGAGCACCGCGCCCTCTTCGAGGCCAAACTCAGCGTGGCCGTGCCTCAGATGGAGAAGGCTTTCAAGGTTAAATACAATATCAGCATCTCAGAACAGAAACCCTCGACCGACACTATCGCCGGTGACGCCGGAGCTCCCGGCCGGCCTTTCAGAGACAAGGAAGGCAAACTCGTGTTCCGTCCAGGCGGCCACGGCTCGCTCATCGAAAACCTCAACGACCTCGACGCAACCGTAGTCTTCGTGAAAAACATCGACAACGTGGTGCCCGAGCGTCTGCGTGAGTCCACAATCAAATACAAACAGATACTCGGCGGCGTACTCATCGAGGCCCATGACAGCATTGAGCGCTACCTCAGAGAACTCGACTGCAAGCCCTCTGCAGAGCAGCTCAAAGAAATGGCAGCCTTCTGCGCCAATACCCTCTGCATAGGCCATCTCGACCTCAGCGACTCCGAGGCCGCAGCTGCAAAACTCCGCGGCATTTTCGACCGTCCGCTCAGAGTCTGCGGCATGGTGAAAAACGACGGCGAACCCGGCGGCGGCCCCTACATCGCTTACAACGCCGACGGCACTTCATCGCCCCAGATACTCGAGTCGACACAGATTGACAAGAACAATCCCGAGGCAATGGCGATGATGTCTAAGGCCACACATTTCAACCCCGTTGACCTCGTATGCTACATCACCGACATCGAAGGCAGGCATTACAATCTGCCCGACTATGTAGACCATTCCACCGGCTTTATCTCCTCCAAGAGCTATGAGGGCCGCGACCTTCTCGCCCTCGAGCGCCCGGGCCTCTGGAACGGCGCAATGAGCCGCTGGAACACAATCTTCGTAGAAGTACCCGCCTCGACCTTTAACCCGGTCAAGACCGTCAACGACCTTCTGCGTCCCGCCCACAAGGCCTGATGGTTCAGCACCAGCCCCGCAACACCGCCATAATTAACTATTTTTGCACATATTTAAGTCGTCGGAGTGAAAATTCCGGCGATTTTTTTATAACTTTGCAACTCAAAGTGCAATTACGCCCCGGTCATCCGGCGCTTGGCACAATGGCTAAGCCACATGCCCCAATCATAAGGCCAAATGATGAAGAAACTAATAATATTATCAGCCATAGCTCTCGCCCTCTTGGGCCTCAGCTCCTGCGGCGAATTCAACAAAGCCCAGAAGAGCCACGACTATGACTTTAAATACGACTACGCAAAGCGCGCTTACGCAAACCGTCAGTTCACCCACGCCGCCACAATCCTTCAGAGCTGCGTGCAGGAGTTCCGCGGCCGTCCCCGTCAGGAAGAGGCCCTCTATCTGCTGGCGATGTGCAATTATGAAAACCGCGACTACACCTCGGCCGGCACATACTTCAAGGAATACTACACCAAGTATCCCAAGGGCAAATATGCCGAGGCTTCGAGATTCTACACCGGCTACGGCTATTATCTCGACTCTCCCGAGCCCCAGCTCGACCAGACCACGACGCTCAAGGCAATCGAGGAGCTTCAGACATTCCTCGACTATTTTCCCAAGAGCGATAAAGTGGCTATCGCTCAGAACGCTATCTTCGAGCTTCAGGACAAGCTCACCCTCAAACAGCTCGAAAACGCAAACCTCTACTACAACCTCGGCAACTACATGGGCAACAACTATGAGTCGGCCGTAATCGTCGCCAAAAACGCAATCAAGGACTATCCTTACTCTAAATATAAGGAAGACCTCGAGATGCTCGTCCTCAAGGCCCGCTATCAGGAGGCAAAGGAGAGTATCGACGAAAAAAAAGTCGACCGCTTCAGGGTTGTTCTCGACGAGTATTATTCTTTTGTAAACAACTATCCCGACAGCAAAAACCGCGAAGAAGCCGAGAACATATTCAAGGTAGCCTCGCGTTACGCTTCCGAGGAATAATCTGAAACATACACCCTTCACTCTACGGCCATTCGGCCTTATCTTTCTATCAATCAGCTAATCAAAAAGTAACATCATATCATAATGGACTACAAGAAATCGCACGCACCTTCAAACACTGTAACCCGCGACCTGGTCGACCTTTCAGAGCAGACCGGCAACATCTATGAAACCGTATGCGTAATTGCAAAACGTGCCAACCAGATTGCCGGCGAAATGAAACACGACCTTGAGAAGAAACTTCAGGAGTTCGCATCTCTCA
>CAYZFL010000149.1:0-5804 GCA_964477785.1 uncultured Bacteroides sp. | reverse complement strand
GATGATAAGGTCGGAGTTCTGCCATCCCGAGGTCACCTCGTCGATGAGATGGAAGCCCGACTCCAGGCCGCTGAGGCCCGAGGTTCGTTTTGAAGCCGCCTCAATCTGCGCCATCGCCTGCTGTATCACCGGGTCGATCTGCATCACATCCTTCTTGAGATTGCGCTGCGATATGCCGAAGAGCTGGGCCTCGGCCTCCTGGAGCAGATCGTCAACGTCGTTGCTCTCGTCAAAAGCCTTTTCCTCCACCTGAGTGGCAAAGCTAATGAGCTCGCGGGCGAGATATTTCTGGGCCACGATGCGGGCGTGGAACTCCACGTTTGCCGCAGAGGTGACGTTTGCCGTCAGCTGGGCGATGAATACGGGTCCTCCCACATCCTCGAGCATCTCCATGCGTCGCAGTTGCTCCGTGACGGTGAGCATGTCGATGGGCTTCTGGGCCGCTCCGAGGCTCTGTATTGCCTGGTAAACCTTATTATGTGCCGGCTCATAGAAGCTTTCGGGCCTGAGCAGGTCGCATACCTGTGTATAGGCGTCCTTCTCAAGCATGATTTCGCCCAATACGGCGGCTTCCACCAGCGTGTCGCGCGGCGATACCTTGCCTAAGACCTCGGGCGCAAGCGCGGTGAGCTTTTTCATCTCCGCCGACAGTCGTGCTTTGTCTCCTTTATAGTAATTGCCTGCCGATACAGGCTTTTTATCTGAAGTGAATTCCATTTTCTGCGGTGTTTGTGACTGCAAAGTTAAGCATTTATTCTCTCCCGCAATCCCGAAATCTCAGGAAGTTATTGTCAGTTTTCTACATTGTCACTAATTTTGTATTCAAAACCACAAAGGAACATAACTACCTCTAAAAACTGAGTAGATGATATATTTTCCACCGGCAAAAATCAATATCGGGCTCTATATAGGCTCTGTGCGGCCCGACGGCTATCATGAGATACTCACCGCAATGACCCCTGTGAAAGGGCTGTGCGACGTGCTCGAAGTGCTTCACGACCCCGAAGGTGAAGGCGAGGAATTTGAAATCTCGGGACGTCCAATCGGCGGCAATCCCGACGACAATCTCGTGCTGCGCGCATGTCGGCTCTTCCGCGAATCATATTCCGCAGGCAAGGGCCGCATACGTCTGCTCCTATGCAAGAATATCCCCGACGGCGCCGGTATGGGCGGGGGCTCGTCTGATGCGGCATATACCCTCAGAGCTCTCAACGACCTCTTCTACAGGCCTTTCGGCGATGAAAAGCTCGAGGAGATGGCCGCAAAGCTTGGGGCCGACTGTCCCTTCTTTATCCGCAAAGGCTCAAAACTTGCCACAGGCACCGGTACGGAGCTGAAAGACCTTGACATGCCTCTTGCAGGGCTTTATATCGTTGTACTTAAGCGCGATGCGGCAAAAGTTTCCACCCGAGAGGCATACGCAAGCGTGGAATGTCGAAGCGAATTCCCTGACCTTGAAAAACTTCTCGCCCTCCCACCCGAGGAATGGCGCGGAAAAATCGCCAACGATTTCGAGGCCGGAGCGCCGGGCCGGGTCGCCGAAGCCTCCTTGCTCAAATCAAGCCTCTATAACTGTGGAGCCGTCTATGCCTCAATGACCGGCAGCGGAGCGGCTGTCTACGGCCTTTTCCGTGATGAAAGCTCAATGCGCCTCGCCGCCGAAAGACACCATGACATTATGGTCTATGCCGGGAAGCTGTAATCTAAAAAGCGTCATACCAGTCTGCCCCACTCACTCCTGAGAGCTGAAATGAACGTTTGCCGACTTTTATTGTTATATAATTAAAAATTGCGTATGGACGCCTTTCCGCCCATATCGCATGACAGCTTTAATTTTTAACTCAAAAATGCCCGGTCTGGCAATGTTTTTGCCGCTCCTTTGGTAATGGCATTTTATATTTTAATCCCAATATGTCTAAAAATAAGCATAAACGCAACAACCCCAACAGGGAGAAACACAATATGAACGAAGAAGAAAAGCTGAATAATGAAGCTCAGGCTGCAAATACCGAGGCACAGGCCGATAATGACGAACCCATAATCGCCGATGTGCTCGACGACGAAGACCCCGAAGGCGAGGTAACTGCCGCCGAGGATGCCGAAAACAATCTTGAGAAGCAGGTTGAGGACCTTAAGGCTCAGGTCGACAAGGAGAAAAAGGAATACCTCTTCCTCATGGCCGATTTCGACAACTACCGCAAGCGCGTTGTCAAGGAAAAAGCCGAGATACTCAAAAACGGCGCCGAAAAGGTGCTTGCAGGCCTCCTGCCCATAGTCGACGACTTCGAGAGAGGTCTCAAGGCTACCGAAAACGAAGCCGACGGCAATGCCGTGCGCGAGGGCATGGTGCTCATTTACAACAAGCTCGTAAAATATCTGGAGACAAACGGCGTCAAGGCCATGGATTCCACAGGCCAGCCTTTTGATGCCGACTTCCACGAGGCTATCGCCACCATTCCCGCACCCTCCGAGGACCTCAAGGGCAAGGTTATCGACACCACAACAAAGGGCTACATGCTCAACGACAAGGTGCTCCGTCATGCCAAAGTGGCCGTAGGAGAATAAGCCCCGGCGACCTGTTTTATAAGTCCCGTCATCCAAACTTTAAATCGAAATTTTATAACTCTATATATCAATGAGTTCTTCAAAAAGAGACTATTACGAGGTGCTTGGCGTCGATAAAAACGCCACCGCCGACGAACTTAAGAAAGCATACCGCAAGCTCGCCCTCAAATATCATCCCGACCGCAATCCAGGCGATAAGGAAGCGGAAGAGAAGTTTAAGGAGGCGGCCGAGGCTTACGATGTGCTCAGCAACCCCGACAAGAGAAGCAAATACGACCAGTTCGGCCATTCAATGGGACCGGAAGGCTTCCCTGGCGGCGGAGCATACAGCTACGGAGGCGCCGGCATGTCAATGGACGATATCTTCTCCATGTTCGGCGACATCTTCGGAGGCGGAGGAGCCGGATTCGGAGGCTTCGGCGGTGCGGCCGGCGGTCGTCGTGCCCCTCGTCGTCGCCAGCGCCGTGGTTCCGACCTGCGCATCAGGGTAAAGATGACTCTCGAAGACATTGCCAACGGCGTAAACAAGACCCTCAAGATACCCACACTGATGAAGTGCGAGCACTGCGACGGCACCGGAGCTGCCGGAGGCTCGTCCTTCTCCACCTGCCCCCACTGCCACGGCACCGGCGAGATTACCGAGGTGCAGCAGACCATCTTCGGTCCCCAGCAGTCGCGTGTCATCTGTCCCACCTGTGACGGTTCGGGCAAGGTAATTAAAGATGCCTGCCAGTATTGCAAGGGCGAAGGCGTGGAGAAGCGCGACCAGCAGCTCTCGTTCAACATTCCCGCAGGCGTGGAGGACGGCCAGACGCTCACCGTCAAGGGCCGAGGCAACGCGCCTATCCACGGTGGCGTAAACGGCGACCTCCTCGTGGTTATCGAGGAAATCAAACATCCCGAGCTTATCCGCGACGGCAACGATGTGATTTACAACCTCATGCTCGATATACCCACGGCCGTAAACGGCGGCTCGGTAGAGGTGCCCACCATAGGCGGGCGTGCAAGGCTCAACATCACCCCCGGCACACAGCCCGGCAAGGTGCTCAGGCTTCGTGGCAAAGGCCTGCCGCAGTTCGGCGGATCGGCACGTGGCGACGAGCTCATCAACGTCATGGTCTACATTCCCGAGAACCCAGACGCCAAAGAAAAAGAAATTTTCGAGCAACTACGCCAGTCGCCCGGCATCAAGCCCAGCGAAGAGCAGAAAAACCGTATCTTCTCAAAGCTAAAACACATATTTGAGTAACCTAAACGACAAATCATATATTAAAAAGCACAAGAGCATGCCCGCAAGACATGCTCTTTTTACTATTAGCTTCGGGTCAGGCGCGGCCTGCCCCTACCCCCGGGATTACCTCGAAAATCGGTCCATCGTTTTACGTATATAGTTGCCTAGGTTGGTGTCGTCGACTGCCGAACCGAGTTTCTTGCGTATATCGCGGCTGATGTTGAAATGTCCCGGACGCCGGATATATCGCCCTATCTCCATGCCCTTAAGCCCTATGGCATAGAGGCATATATAATCGAGCTCCTCGTCAGTGAGGCCTTTTGCTATTAAAAACTCGATGAACCCGGGATATGTGCCCTGAATCGCCAGTCGGTTTGAGGTCATAAACCGCTCCACGTTACCGGCGAGTTTCGCCGCCCAGTCCTCATATCTTTTGCTGTACTTGTCATTGTCTGAAATCCTTGAAGCAAGAATAGAGTTTAGCATCTCGAGACGTTCCTTAAGCACATCCTTCACCTCCTCGCTTAGGCCGTCACTGCTCTTTACAGCCGCGCTCAGGCTGTCGCGTTCCTCAGTGAGCGACGCCACATCGAGGCGCAGCCTCTCGGCCTCGAGCTGCAGCCTCTCGTTTTCAAGAGCTGTAATTTCAGCTCGTTGCTGGGCCATAAGCTTCTTGGCACGGTTGCTTCTTACCAGGAGAATTAGCAAAGCGATTATAAACAGCAAAATCACGAAACCTCCCACGCTACCCCAGAGCAGTTTCTGCTTCTCCTGAGTCTTGCGCTGCACCTCAAGCTCGTTGCGATGGTTCTCGAGCGCAAACCTCGATTGTGTTTCGTAGGTATTCTTATGGATATAATACTGCTCGTCGCTGAATTGCTTATAGAGATTAAGAGCCTCTTTATAATTACCTTCGGTTTCGGCAATTTTCACTTTAGTCGCAAGATATTCCGAGTGTCCCATTCCGGGTGCGTTTTCATCAAGCTTAGAATATATCTTTTTTGCATTTTCAACATCTCCAATTTTTACAAAAGCACCGGCGAGAAGGCGCCACTCGTCTGCGGAACTCACGGCACCAAAGTCGTAATTTTCAAGAAATTCCTGAATATCAGACTTAACACCAAAATTAAGGTAGTATGTTAACAAACGAGTATTAAAATCATTTTCGGGATAGTTGCAATTAAGCTTTTGCTCCAAACATTTTTCCTTAATACTGTCAGCCTTTTTCCTGTTCTTAATTACAGCGTAACCTCCCATTGCTTCAAGCCTACAATCAAGGCTCAAATCCTTACGAATAATTCCATCGTAGATCTCAGCCGCAGCAAGGAAATGTTTAACAAAATCATCAAACGAATACATTTCTCCATATGAGTTACCTAACGCAACATGAACCCGAGCCAGCACAATACTGTCAGTCGCATTTGCTGAATAATCAAGTGCTTTTAAGAACGACTTCATTGCATCGTCCTCAAAATGTTTGTTCTGGTATATCCTGCCCATATAATAATATGTTCGTAACTTTTCATCGGGACTTCCGTTTTCAGGGTAAAAATCTATCGCAGGCTGAAGCACAGAAAAATCTGTTGTGTCGATATAGTTTTTGTCGAGAGCCATCGACATCAAAAGAGCATATTTTGCTTGTTCTTCCTTGCCCTTGAGTCTTGTTGTGTCAATTGCCTTAAGAATTGCAAACGATGAGTCGGGCCGTGATTCTATGAGCGAGTCAGCACGAAGCATCTCGCGCCACGCTTTTTCATCTCTGCTTTCACAACTTGTCAGTCCCGGTAATATGGAAATGATAAGCAAAACAATGACTAAAAATAATGGAGATATTTTAATTTCGTGATTCATTGGCCAGGTTGGTCTCATAATGGAATTATACTGACGTTTTCTGGCTACAAAAGTAGTGAATTTTACTCAATCTATCGTCATTTTCAGGCCTTGGTTAAACTTCTTCTCAGCTCGTTAAAGAAAAAATTTTCATATTTGTCACAATCGACTGGAAGCC
>CAYZFL010000148.1:0-5916 GCA_964477785.1 uncultured Bacteroides sp. | reverse complement strand
GAAATAACGGACGAGATTTATTTCAAAAGAGCGCATGGGTCGGCCGAGCCATCGCTGAAAATCGGCGATGGAGATAAGATGACGGGTGAGGGTCATCTTTCGGGGCTGAGATATTTGCTTTATGCGCTTCATGCCGCGAAATTACGGAACAGAAGGGCGGAAATATACTATGAAATTGAAACATAAAAAAATATAAAGGATATAAATTTTAGGACATAAGGCAATAGGACACAAGAACAAAAGGAGTAGAGGGAGATTACGGACAAGAGGTTTTTCTTGCTAGCAACAGATCGACCTAAAGTTTGAGGTGAAGTAGACGAGGGAATCGGCCAGAGGCATAGAGCAAGTCGGTAATTCGACCATACCACGCGGTTCCAACCCAGATAGCAAACACCTAAAAGCCAATGAGCTATTAAGGAGATGAGTCAAATTGGTAAAGAATCAGTAACAGATACTTCCTATAAACCAACCAAACAACAATATTTCTCATTGTGAAGCTGCCTAAACCATAACATTGGCCGGATCGTCGCTCTCAAAATTGCATTCCAAAGATTTTTTGACTAATTTTGTAAATTAAATTCTGTAAAATGGCAAAGAAGAACCAATCTAAAAGACTAACGCAACAACATAAAATTTCACATGGTGTTGTTGGGATATTTGGGAAAGAGGCAAAACTGCACGACTTGACAGTCGGGCAGGTATCTCATTTGGTTTTAAAGCAGCTAGAGTCTGATTTTCCAACTTTATCATTCAGATATAGAGACAGTATTCGCAAGGAAGAAATCAATCTGGCTCTTCAGAAAGTTGATAAGGAATTAGGCCAAACTTTATTTGTGCCCAACTCTAGCATTATTCCTGATGGTGGAATAATAGAAGTAATAGATGATAATGGCGAATGGCGCGTTATTTTAGTTTCGGAAGCTAAACATCAAGGAAAAGATATAGAAAACATATTGAAAGGAAAATTAGTTGGGAAGAATAATGATCAAGATTTAATGGCAGCAGGAAATGCTATTGAAAGATCTCACAAAAATATTTCGGAAATAGCTAATTTTATGTTAGGCGAATCCCACTTCCCATACGCGCTTTTTCTTGAAGGCACCAATTTTTTAACGGAAACAATCAGTATTACCCGCCCTGATGGTCGAGTAGTAGTTCTTGAGTATAATTCTGGTATGCTTAATCGATTTGACCGTCTTACGGCTGCAAATTATGGATTGCCTATAAATACAAACCTATGTAAAAATAGATTCGTTCACCACAAAGACAAAACAATAATGCTTCAAGCGGCCTCTATTTATACTCAAGGTAATGGCGCGCGATGGGCAACTGAGCAGATGCTTAGTATAATGCTAGATATTGCCAAAACATCTTTACAGATTCTTTACAGCGATTTGTTCTATCAGCTTCAGAATAAATAAATTTACTGTTATGGCACGAAAAGCAACTAATAACACTTTACACAAGGCTAAGAGCTCTAAAAGCGATGAGTTTTACACACTGCTTGAAGATATTGAGAGAGAATTAGCCTTTTATAAAGACTGTTTTCGCGGAAAGACAGTATACTGTAACTGTGACAATCCTAAGGAAAGTAATTTCTTTAAATATTTTTTTCATCATTTTAAATCATTAGGTTTGAAAAAACTTATTGCATCATATTTCGTAGCAAATACTCAAAATCTATTTAACGAATCAGAATCTGAACATGGTGGTTATATCGAATGTACTTTAGACGATACCGAAATAGATATTCCAGATTTAACATGCAAAACTTTTAATGGCGATGGTGATTTTAGAAGCAATGAATGTATATCACTTTTGAAGAAGGCCGATATTATTGTAACAAATCCTCCTTTTTCTCTCTTTAGAGAACATATTTCACAAATTTCACGGTATAAAAAAGATTTTCTTCTAATCGGTAATATAAATGCCATTACGTATCAGGAAGTATTTCATTTAATACAATCAAATAAAGCATGGTTAGGTGTTCATCTTGGGAGAGGAATCTCGGGATTCAAAGTGCCTGATCATTATGAAATGTACGGAACTGAGACGCATATTGCAAGTAATGGAGATCGAATCATTGCCCCAAACAATTGTCTTTGGCTCACAAACTTAGACATTCAGGCAAGGCATAATCTTCTAAAATTAACAAAGGTATATAGAGGTAATGAGGATTTATATCCCAAATTTGATAATTTTAATGGCATAAATGTAAACAGAACACAGGATATACCAATGGACTACGAAGGAGCCATAGGGGTACCTATTACTTTTCTGCACAAATATAATCCAGCACAATTTGAAATTATTCAGTTCAGAAAAGGGAATGATGGTAAAGACCTTTCTGTTAACGGTAAATGTCCTTACTTTAGAATCTTGATAAAAAATAAGCAACCGATTAATACGCCTATCATAAGTCCATCTTTATTTGCTTAAACTGCGCAATAGAACGCATATATTCGGTTTTCACGTTACTTCACTTAAAATCTCACTACTCTCCAATAAAAAGGGCAGTAGTGTAACTATTATTAATAAAAACAGGAAAGACAATAAAAGACCTAAACAAAGCAATTCCTAATTCTGATGTTTATCTGCGATATTCTGAAAGGGAGATGAGTTTTTTGATTTCTTCAGTTGATACTTCATTAGTGACTTTTTTGCCACTTTCACTTCCTTCGACATTAAATCTAATGCCATAGCCTTCATTAGCCAATAATTGCATGAAATTCTTTGGTTGCGGGTTTTTCGACATTTCGTTCAGGACATTACGCATTCCGGCTTTATGGTCGAGGTTGTCTATAGGAGAAAGCGGTTCGTACCATATATAATCAAACACATACATTTTATTTATGGTGTCAACATCCTGATGTATATTCGGCATCGGATTGTTCTCTGACAAAGATGCTCTTGCTTCTCCGGCATATAACGAATTATATTTCGACGCCTCATCTTTGAGACGATCAACCCCACTCACATCTTTTTCTATTACATCTTCTGCAACCGCTGAGGTTTGAGCCGAAGGCTTCTTTTCGTTACATGAGAAAAGAGCAAGAGAAATAGAGAATAATAATAAGATTTTATTTAATGTATTCATAATCTGATATTTTTGTCGTGTGTTTATCTTAGATCAACCCCTACTCAATTCCAAGGTCATGCCGTGGCGGGTGATTTTGCCGGAGCGGATGAGGGTGTCGGTGATGCGGGCCAGGAGGTTGCGGTATGAGCCGGCGTTGTCGGCAAGCACAGAGTAATTAAGAGGGCCTGATTCAAGGGCCGAGAGTATCCACTGCTCCATCTCTTTTTCGGTGGCTGCGGAGGGCGGTTTGAGTCTGCGGGACCGGCATAGGTCGCACTGGCCGCAATCGTCGTCGCGCTTTTCGCCGAAATACTCGAGTATGGTGTTGCGGCGACAGCGGACAGAGTCGAACACAAACTTTATCATCGCCTCAGTCCGCTGTTTAAGACGTTCTTTCTGAAGGTCATATACTTCGCGGGTGAGATAAAATCGCGAGATTTCCTCACGGTCGCGCGGAAAATAAACCGAAGGCGTGGCACGGCGCGGGATATAGCTTATCACCCCTTTCTTCGACAGGCGGACAAGTGTCTCATATACAGACACCGACATGCCACGCTCGCCGATGAGGCGGCCCAGACGGTTCTCGTCGATATAAACGTAGTCGGAGAAAAGTCCGGTATAGTTTCTGAGCATTGTGTTGAGCACGATGTCTTCCTCGGGGTCGAAGCGGAAATTATATAGCGATGCCTTGTCCTCGGTGATTCTTGCTCGGGAGCGTGTCACGGGCTCGCCGATATACTCTATCCACCCGGCGCGTGTGAGGATATTGAGAGCACTCTGCACGTAAGCCTCGTTGAGACTGAAGGTAGAGCAGAAACGGTCGATGTCAAATTCAAAAAGATGCTCGAAACCGGTGCCCACAGCCACGTTGAGAAAAACTCCGAGCAACTCGTATACGCGGGCGATATAGTCCTTATCGGGATAAGCCATAGCGACGCGCTGACGGAGAAGACGCCGGTCATCCTTATCGGCGACTACGAGTGCGAAAGAGGGCAGGCCGTCGCGCCCGGCACGGCCCGACTCCTGATAATATTCCTCGAGCGAAGAGGGCAGTCCTGCATGAATCACCATGCGTACGTCGGGCTTGTCGATACCCATGCCGAAGGCGTTTGTGGCTACCATCACCCTGAGGCGGCCGCTCTTCCAATCATCCTGCATGCGGGTTTTAACCTCGGAGTCGAGACCCGCATGATAGAAACCGGCTGAAATTCCGGCGTGGCATAGATAGTCGGCCATCTCCTTGACACCGCGTCGCGACCGCATATATACAATAGCGGACCCGCCGGAGTTTTTCAATGCCTGAAGCACTTTCTGCTCCTTTACAGGCTCGTAACGGACAATATAGGAAATGTTTGGCCGCTCGAAACTGAGGGCGAACTTTGCCGGCGAGACCATGCCGAGACAAGCGGCGATATCGTCGGTCACCTCCTTCGTGGCAGTGGCCGTGAGGGCGAGCCACACGGCATCAGGAAAAATCTTCCTAAGCTCGGAGAGAGCAAGATAAGAGGGACGGAAATCGAAGCCCCACTGCGAAATACAGTGAGCCTCGTCGACCACAATCGCCGAGACTTTCCAGCTGCGGAGTTCGTCGAGGAAACTGCGGCGGCGGAGCTTTTCTGGCGAGAGATATACGAGTTTCACCTTCTCGAGGCGGCATCGGTCTATGTTGTAGTTGCTCTCGGCGCGAGTCTGGCCCGAGTGAATGCATGCGGCGCGTATGCCACGGTCGAAGAGATTGTCGACCTGATCCTTCATGAGCGAGATGAGGGGCGAGACCACCACGGTGAGGCCCGGCATGAGCATGGCGGGCACCTGAAAAGTTACCGACTTGCCGCCGCCGGTGGGCAGCAGGCCTATGGTATCGCGGTCCGAAAGCACAGAGTCTATAATCTCACGCTGGAGCGGACGGAAGCCCGGATAGCCCCAGTAATGAGACAAAACGTCTTCAGGAGTATTCAACTCTTTTTTCATAGACTCGCGGTTAGCCCCTTTACACCAGCCGACGCGGGCGGTTTGGGACAGTCCAAACCCTACCGGCGACTCCGACTACTGTTTGTCATCATGCACCCTTATCTGCTTTACCTGAAGCTGGATGGTGGATGCTGCGTTGCGGTGATGATTCTCCTCGATGGTATAGCAGAGATCGAATTTCTTGCCTGCGTGGATGTCATCGAAATACCGGGCCATGTTAAACGCGATGGCATTTAGCACCTTGCCGGAAGTGTCGTCGACAATCTCGAGCTTGATGTGCTCGGAGTTGCGCCCCACGAGCTTGGAAGTGCCGAAATCCTTGACGTTTTCCGTGCAGAACACGGGCTTGTTGTTGCCCGGGCCGAAGGGATTGAAGAGGCGCAGGGTGGAGACAAAATCGGGTGTAATCTGCGAGAAAGTGATGATGGCGTCGATATCGAGCTGGGGCTGAAGCTGCTCGGGCAGGATATTCTCGGCCACATACTCCTCGAAACGGCGGGTAAACTCGGGAATGTTCTCCTCCTTCATCGAAAGGCCGGCGGCATAGGGATGGCCGCCGAAGTTCTCGAGAAGGTCACGGCAGGAATCCACGGCCTTGTAGATGTCGAAATTCTGCACCGAGCGCAGCGAGCCGGTGGCCAGACCGTTTGAGAGGGTAAGCACCACCGAAGGCTTATAGTAAAGCTCGGTGAGGCGCGAGGCCACGATGCCGATGATGCCCTTGTGCCAGTTTTTGTTGTAGATAACGATCGACTTCTTGTCAGACTCCTTCACGCCCCGTGCCTCGAGGATTGCACTGGCCTCCTCGGTGATGCGTTTGTCGAGCTCCTTGCGGTCCTTGTTGTACTGGTCGATTTCGAGGCTCT
>CAYZFL010000147.1:0-6020 GCA_964477785.1 uncultured Bacteroides sp. | reverse complement strand
GTCGATAACATACAGCGGGCTTCGACAACAACTTTTCGTTGGATCCGAAGTTCGCTGTTTTTTATGGTATTGTTTCAGCAATGGCGACTTGTTCACAGAGATAGGTCGTTACGGGGCTGGGATATGAGTTTGCGCTTCATGATGGCGCAAAATTACGGAACGTAAGGACAGAAATATACTGAGTGCGACCAAGTCCTTGCCATGCGAACCCCGGACTAAGGGAGGTAGAAGGCGTGAAATGAGGACTTTAGGGCCTTTAAAGTCTATAAGGTGTTTATGTATGGACATACTGAGCGGGAAATTATTTTTCGATTAATCGTGATTTAGCGAGGTTAATCATGAATAATCGGGAGGAGAGAGGACGCGGGTATTTTGCCGTTTGCGGGTTGGCAATTAGATTTGCGGAGGAGAGATTATTTTCGTAACTTCGCATTTATGATATTTATGTTTTATAATCTGAATATCATAAATGCGATTTTAAAATTATAACCACCTTTGTATAATGGCTGTAAAGATTAAGAAACCTGAGCAGTATTTTTATCATACGGAGTTTGAGACCCGCGACTATGAGCTTGATGCCGAGGGTATTGTGAATAATGCCAATTATCTTCATTATCTGGAGTATGTGAGGCATTGTTTCTGCCGCGATCACGGTATCACTTTCGGCGAAATGCGTGCCCGCGGTATCGTGGCCGTGCTCCGCAAGGTGGAAATAGAATATCATCACTGGCTTGGTGGCTGCGAGAAGATAACCGGAGCGCTCAATATAAGGCGCGAAGGTGCGAAGTTTATTTTCGAGCAGGCGATATTTGACGCGGAAGGACGTCTTTCAGCTGCCGCCGAAGTTACGGTTGTAAGCGTGGAGAACGGTCGTCTCTCCCGAGGCGATTCTCTGGGCGAGATTTTTAAAACTTCACTCGCGGCTTGTAACAGGACTCCTTTCTGCGAATAAGCCACAAACGTTTCATCCTCAAGATTAATAACAAACCGGATGCCTGAGATAGATAAACTTGAAATGCTTGCCGCAGTAGAGGGCGTAACGGCTCAGGAGGCAGCCCGCGTGGCTTTTTCGATGGTCAAGGGCATGAAGATTTCCCAGGCAAGGATGATGCTTGAGAAAACGGGTTCGGTGCTCGACTTTTTCAGGCTGAGCGAATGTGAGCTGAGTTATCTGCTTGGGGGACGTCTGCAGCTTGCCTCGGAGGAATATCGGGAAGAGCTTTACCGCAAGGCTCTTAAAGAATGCCGCTCTATGGCGGCACATCGCATCTCTGGCCTTTGGTTTGAGGATGACAATTATCCCCGCCGACTGGCTGAGTGCGAGGATGCGCCTGCGGTGCTTTACCGCTTTGGCCGGATGGACCTTAACCAGCAGCGGATGATAGCCGTGGTTGGTACGCGCCACGCTACAAACTATGGCGTAAGATTCACAGAAGAATTGGTTGAGGCCATTTCGCATCAGTTGCCATGTACCGGTATCGTGAGCGGTCTTGCCTACGGCATCGACATCACGGCCCATAAGGCATGTCTTGAAAATGGGGTGCCGACTGCCGCAGTGCTTGCCCACGGGCTCGATACCATATATCCCTCGGAACACCGCAGCTATGCTGTGTCGATAAATGAAAGAGGCGGGGCTTTATTGTCGGAATATCCGTCATCGACAAAGCTACACCGCGGCAACTTCCTGGCACGCAACCGCATAGTGGCCGGACTCTGCGATTTTACACTTGTGGTGGAGAGCGACATAAAGGGCGGTGCGATGGTAACGGCCAGGCTTGCACGCAACTATGACCGGGAGGTGGGAGCGGTGCCCGGAAGAGTGGGGGACACATGCAGCCGCGGTACAAACTCGCTGATATTTAAAAATATAGCTTCGCTGATAACTTCTCTTGAAGATATCTGCCGGCTATTGGGCTGGGAATATGACAACACAAGCCTCCAGCCCAGACTGCCACTCGATCTCGAGCCTGAGGAAGAAAAAGTAATAGATTATCTGAAAAATCATCCCGGAGAAAATGTCAACGAAATGTGCATCGGCCTCGGGATGCATTATGCAGATCTTTCGGCTCTGCTCTTCAGAATGGAGCTTAAGGATTTGGTGACTTCGCTGCCGGGCGGAACATATTCTCCCGTTTGATTGTTAGATATTTAAATTGTAAAGTATAAAAACATAATGAGGACATGAAACACGAAAACGATGAAACCGACAGAATCATACCGCCATCAGAGTTGATAATCAATCCCGACGGCAGTGCATTCCACCTTCATATCAAACCTGAACAGCTGACCGACAGGATTATCCTCGTGGGTGATCCCGGCAGAGTAAATATGGTTGCCGACTTTTTCGACACCAAAGACTGGGAAGTGCAGTCGCGTGAATTCCATTCGATAGGCGGTACATACAAAGGCAAACCCATCATGTGCCTGAGCCACGGCATAGGCCCGGACAATATCGATATCGTAATCACCGAGCTCGACGCCCTCGCAAACGTAGATTTCAAGACTCGCGAGGTGAAGAAAAGCAAACGTCAGCTCACGATGGTGAGGATAGGCACATCCGGCGCACTCCAACCCGAGCTAAGCCTTGGAACGCCCGTGATAGCCGAGAAGTCGATAGGTTTTGACGGAGTGCTCAACTACTACCGCGACCGCAACAAAGTGGCCGATCTGGAGTTTGAACATGCTCTCTGCCATCATACCGACTGGAATCCGCTTTGGGCGAAACCGTACGTCGTAGACGCCGACAAAGAACTCGTGGAGCGCATAGGCGGCGACGATATGGTGCGCGGCAATACTATCTCGGCCGTGGGATTCTACGGACCGCAGGGTCGATATGTGCGCCTGCCGCTGGCAAATCCCGACCTCAACCGTCGCATTGAGGAGTTTGAATACAACGGACGTCGCATCACCAACTACGAGATGGAAAGCGCTCCCCTTCAGGGTATGGGCAGACTCATGGGCCACAAGTGCATGACAGTATGCTCGATAATTGCCAACCGCTTTAACAACGAAGCGAACCCCAACTATAAGTCTGGCATCAAAGACCTTGTATCCACAGTGCTTGAAAGAATCTGATGACATATAATACTAACTGCCATAGGAATCTCAGTTAAGTGTAAAGAAGATAAAGGGCGGGTCTGTGAAAGGCTCGCCCTCTTATTAAAAATCATTTTAAATAAAGTCTCAAAAAATGTTGGATATTCGGCTATTTTTTGCGAATTTTGCATGCCGAAATATTTAAGGTCTCTGAACTTTTATCAAGCGATTTTTTGTTTAATAAAAAGTTCATCAAAATTGTGCGGCTACGGCGAGGGACCCGGGTTGCATAGATTAAAACCGAAGAATCGGCGCTAACATAAGCATAATGAGACTATCAGAACTGAAAATAGGAGAAAAAGGACTGATTTCCAAAGTGCTCGGACACGGAGCGTTCCGCAAAAGAGTGATGGAAATGGGCATAGTGCGCGGGAAGATAATCAAACCGGTCTATGCCGCTCCATTAGGAGACCCCATCACTTACACCATAATGGGCTATAACATATCGCTCAGGAAAAGTGAAGCCAGTCAGATAGAAGTCATACTAGTAAAAGACGAGCAGGAGGCCGAGGCCATCTTAAAGAAGATATCAGATAGGTCAGAGGCTCCGAAAGATTATCTCGAAAAACGGGAAAAAATCTCGGATGAGCTTGAAGCCAAAGTACGTCAGGGCAAGACCATCACGGTGGCGCTTATAGGCAATCCCAACTGCGGCAAAACGTCTCTATTCAATATCGCGTCAGGCGCAAGGGAAAGGGTAGGCAACTACTCTGGTGTTACGGTAGACGCAAAGACGGGCTATTTCGAGCACGGAGGGTATAAATTCGACATCGTCGACCTCCCCGGCACCTATTCCCTCACCTCATATTCTCCCGAAGAACTATATGTTCGCCAGTATCTGAAAGACAATTCGCCCGACGTTATACTCAATGTAGTAGACGTGTCTAACCTCGAGCGCAATCTCTACCTCACCACAGAGCTCATTGATATGGATCGAAGCATGGTGATAGCTCTGAATATGTATGACGAGCTTAGAACACAGGGCATAAAGCTTGATTTCGAACAGCTTGGCGGCATGCTCGGCGTGCCTATGGAGCCAATAGTGGCGAAGACCGGCGAAGGCGTGGAGCATCTTTTCGACGAGATTATAAGGGTGTTCAAGGGTGAAGACCCCACGGTAAGGCATATCCATGTGTGGCTCGGCCAGGACATTGAGGCAGCAGTGAGAAAAATAGTTGACCTCATCAAGGCCGACAATTCGACGGAGAAGCATTTCTCCCCGCGATATATTGCGATAAAGCTTTTGGAGGATGACGAAGCCGCCAAGAAAGTGGTTTCTAAATTTAGCAACGGCAAGAAGATACTGCTCACGGCCGACGAGCAGCGCGGCCGCATAGAGTCGCTATCGGATGACGACATAGGCTCGATGGTGGCGGCCTCGAAATACGGATTCATCGCCGGCGCGCTTGCCGAGACCATGACCGTGCCCAAAAACAAGAAGAAAAACAAGAGCAATCTAATAGACTCGCTTGTGACCAACAAGTGGCTCGGCTTCCCTCTGTTTTTCCTAATAATGTTCTTTATATTCTGGGCGACATTCTTCCTCGGTCAGTATCCGATGGACTGGATAGAGACCGGCGTTTCGTGGCTTAGCATGGCTATGAACGATCTTTTGCCCGAAGGATTTCTAAAAGACCTGATATCGGACGGAATCATAGGCGGCGTGGGAGGCGTGATAGTATTCCTGCCGCAGATACTCATATTGTATTTCTGCATATCGTGGATGGAAGACTCGGGCTATATGGCCAGGGCGGCATTCATCATGGATAAAGTGATGCATCGCATAGGTCTGCACGGCAAGTCGTTCATACCCCTTGTGATGGGCTTCGGCTGCAATGTGCCCTCGGTGCTCGCTTGCCGTGCCATCGAAAGTAAATCGTCGAGAATCATCACCATATTGATCAATCCTTTCATGTCGTGCTCGGCGAGGGTGCCGATATTCGTGCTGTTGGTGGGCACATTCTTCCCCGACCATGCCGCGCTGATGTTTATGGGGCTTTATGTTTTGGGCGTATTGATGGCCGTGATAACGGCCAAACTGCTCAGAAAGTTCCTGTTTAAGAAAGACGAGACTCCTTTTGTGATGGAGCTGCCGCCATACCGCATACCCACGATGAAGTCGTCGCTGCGGCATACCTGGGGCAAAGGCGAGCAATATCTCAAAAAGATGGGAGGCACGATACTTATAGCATCAGTAGTGGTGTGGGCCCTCAATTATTTCCCCATACATCATGTGACAGATTCCGCACCTAAGACAGAATCAATTGCGGTAAATTCAGGAGCTACTGCGGGAGATTCGACGGCTGTGGAAGTTTATGACGACAGCAAGCCCGACATGAGCAAAGACTCGTATCTCAAGATGTTGGGCAAGGCAGTGAACCCGGTTATGGAGCCGCTTGGATTTAACTGGAAAGGCACGGTTGCCGCAATAGCAGGAGTCCCGGCCAAGGAGATTGTGGTGTCGACTTTAGGAGTGCTCTATACAGGCGACGAGGCCGCATCAGATGCGACTCTCAGCGAAAGACTCATATCAAGTAAGAATGCCGCAGGGAAACCAGATTTTGATGCCGCTTCAGCGCTGAGTTTCATGGTGTTTATACTCCTGTACTGCCCCTGTGTGGCGACGATAACGGCAATAGTAAAAGAGACACATTCGTGGAAATACGGACTCTTCTCGATAGTCTATAATACCTTGCTGGCATGGATTGTCGCTTTTTGCGTCTACCGCATAGCATTGCTATTATGAGACAGCAGATTACAGGCGACAAATATTTTGTTATAATATCGTAACTGATTTGTGACTAAAATGGAACTGTGAAAATTTACAAATGTCAATGTTTCAAAAAATAATGGAAAATTACTCTAAATAAATATTGACATAATTATAAAATTATTGTAATTTTGCGGACAGAAAAAGCAATAAC
>CAYZFL010000146.1:0-6048 GCA_964477785.1 uncultured Bacteroides sp. | reverse complement strand
CTTCTGCTTTTCAAGAAGTTGGACTCACTGATTTATAGTTTAGCGGACAGTAATAATTTCGAATTCTTCCTTAATCCAGATGCTGAAGCACTGAAGGAGAAATTCCGCAAACTTATCGAAAAAGAAATCCAGCGAGGCAAATACGGCCGATCCACCTGCCGCATTTCAAAGCTCAAAAGCATAGTTAAGGACTTCGAGTCGTTTGGTGTGGGAGCTTCATTCGTCCTTGAAATGAGGCAATATATTTTAGAAGCGCTTATAAACCGTAGTTTCTATAAGGACTATTCCCCGACTCTTGCCAAAGGCACCTTGCTGTTTGCGGAACAGACGCTTATATTTAGCGACAAGGAAGGGCTCTTCTCGGAAGCGGTAAAAGGAATAACCGATGTGCTCAACGGCAATTTCGGCGACAAATATTTCATTAGATTCCTAAAAATAAATCTCTCCTGCTTCGCGGAATAAAACGGGAGGGATTTATTAATTCAGAGTTCTTCTCCTGCAAAAATCCTGCTGTATAGCTGCCAATATAAGGAGATGAAAGACTATTTATATCTGCGGTAAATCTCGCCGGTGAGGCGTGAGGTCGCACGCTTAATGGAATCCTCGGAAGAACCCGGTTTCACGTATTCCTCCAGAGGCGGAATAACAACCACCGTGCCCGGTGAAATACGGTCGGGATGTCTGAGTTTCGACTTATTTTCCTCATAGATAAATACCCAGTAGTTCTTCTTGCCGTAATGTTTTTTTGCAAGAGTAGTGAGGAATTTACGTGAAGTTATGGTATCGGTAATAACCTTAGGAGCCTCTGCAAGTTCTTCGGCTTTAGTTTTGTCAGCGGAATTTTTGCCATCGCGGAGAAGACTGTCGGCGACTATCGTATCCTGAACGCTTACCTCATGGCCGTTGACAATGAGGCGTGTCACATTCATCTGCGCCACATTAATACTGTCGGCGCGCGTCACCGGACTGTCATTTCGGCCTGTGGCATAATCGGAATAGTAGAAAAACCATATACAAGCCGCAACGGCAATACCTGTGGCGATTCCCAGGATATAGAAGAGCCATGATGGCAGACGTTTGCCACTATGTTTCTCTTCGGGATATTCATCTTCCTGATAATAATTATCTGTATAATCATCCTGAGGATATTCGTCCGGCTGATATTCCGACTCTGCAGGTGCGGCATATTCCTGCTCCTGACACTCCTGAGCGGGTTCATCGGGTTCCTCATATTGAGGTGAAGGAGATTCAGGCTCCTGTGGTACTGCCGCCGGTTCAGCCGGTTGCTCAGAAACAATCTCTTCCACCTTTGTCTCTACCTTTGATTCTTCTGCGGGAAGAGGCTCTGCCACCGGAGTTTCAGGCTCAGATTCGGGCTCCTGTATATTTTCTGTCACATCCGCGGTGAAAATTTCTTCCGAACCCTCAGGCAGTTCCACCGGACTGAACATAGAAAAGGTAGAATTAACCTTTAGCGCCAACTTATCGGAAGGTTTAAACTCCATCCTGCCGTTGCCCAGATATCTGAAAGAACCAAGACCGGGAAGTTCAACTTCGCCATTTTCTCCAATTTCGTCATGAAAAAGTCTTGTAAGTGCGAGCACAAAAGCCTCGGCATCGCCCTGGGGTATTCCGGTTCTGGCAGAAATTTCCTCGCCAAGTCCATGAATATCTATATAATTCGGTTCATCAGAGCTCATGTGAGGCTATTTTAATGGTTCTTGACGATGGATTGAAGATGGCCGAAATCTTAGGAGGCATGAGATAAGTCTTGCCGTCGTCACCTTTCTTTATCTCTTCCGATTCTTTCACCGTTTCCCAGTTGCCCATGCCAGGCACAAAAACCTTCTGGCCTTTAGCAAGACTGTCGCTTACAGCCCCACAGAAAGCCTCATAGAGAGAGCGCGTTTCTTCCTCGCTCTTGCCAAGCATCGCGGCAAGCTTAATAAACTTATCGGGATTGGTTTCTTTAATCATCTGAGCAACTTGATTCTTTGTCATATTTTCCTGCAAAGATAATCATTATTTCCGATTAGGGAAAGCTAAAGGCCATAAACAATAAAAAGGAACTTTTCGCAAAGTTCCTTTCTATGGGTTTCCAATAGGTACAATTTCTAAGGTAAAAAAGATTTTTTGTTGATGTCACAAAGGTCGTTACTTTTTATTTACCGACAAAATAATTTTATATGTTTTACGACATAGTTTTGTAGCATTGGTTTCTTTTTGACATTATTTTTGCTAAAATTCAAATATTTTAAGCTCAAAATTGCCATTATGATAGCGTCCATAGCTAAAAATATCGATCCAGTCGCCCAAAATAATAATCCTGCTTTTGGGCGTCACATTCTCGTCGACGAGAACATGATGATGCCCTAGGACCATAAAATCGGTTTCGGGATGGAATTTTACATATTTTTCAGCCCATAATAAAACATTTTCTCTCATCTCACCCTCAAAAGCGGGCTTCTCCCTTTTGTTATACTTTCTTGATGATTTGCTCCAGCCCTGGGCGAAAGAGACGGTCCATCTGGGATGTATCGAAGCATAGATCCACTGACAGAATCGGTTGCGGAAGGCCTTGCGCATGAGTTTGTATGAAGTTTTGATTCTGCCCAGGGCATCACCGTGTGATATAAAGAAATTCCTTCCGTCGATTTCAGTCGTAACGTCACCGTCGACTACATCAAGACCTATTTCATTTCTGAGATAGTCGAAAAGCCAGATGTCATGATTTCCGGTGAGCCATACGATTCTCACGCCTCGGTCGACAAGACGGGCGAGTGATCCGAAAAAGCGCACGAAACCGCGAGGCACCACCTTGCGGTATTCATACCAGTAGTCTAGCACGTCACCCACCATATATAATGTGTCGGCGTCTTCGGCGATTGATTCAAGAAAAGCCACTACCCTGTCCTCATGCCTTCTGGGGTCGCTGATATATCGCGCACCGAGATGCAAGTCGCTAATAAAATAGGTGGCTTTGCCACTGGACTGCTGCTTTTCCATACGGAATTTTGGTATATTCAGAGATATTGATGAATCAGAGAAGCCCAAGCTCGAGTTTCGCCTCTTCGCTCATCATGTCCTGAGTCCATTCAGGCTCAAATACTATATTTATTGTCACCGATTTAAGCTCCTCAATGCTTTCGAGTTTGATACGTGCGTCCTCTACAATGAAATCTGCCATAGGACAGCTTGGAGCCGTCATTGTCATGTCAATCACGAGATTGGCGTCATCATCGATATCTATTTTATATACCAGTCCGAGGCTGTAGACATCCACCGGTATTTCGGGATCGTATACCGTACGGAGCATTGCCACTACCTTCTCTTCGAGTTTAAGTTTTTCTTCAGGGCTCATGAATCTAAATTTTATCTTGCAAAAATAATAAATCATTTTTTGCTTACATTTGCAACCAAAAACAAATCTTTAACAAAGCATTTATGAGAAAAATCTTATCGACAGCCGTTCTGACGGCAATAATAATTTTCGCTTCAGTAGTTCCGCAGACAGCCAGAGCCCAGTTCCACTGGGGCCCGAGAGTGGGTTTCAACGCCACGACAATGCACTTCAACAAAGACCTTTTCGATTCCGACAACCGCATGGGATTCACCGGCGGCCTCACCATGGAGGTGGGCATACCCATGACAGGCCTATGCTTAGAGGCTTCACTTCTTTATGTACATGCCAAGACAAGAGTCACTGTTGAAAACGACAAAGCATCACGCATCGCCACCCCAGATATCAACGGCAATGGCTCAAACCAATTTTCATCATCACGGCTCCGCAACAGGGACTATTTCTCAATTCCCGTAAATTTAAAATATAAGCTTCAGATTCCGGGAGTTTCCAAAATTATATGTCCATACGTTTTCACGGGCCCCGATTTCGCTTTTCTCGCCTCTAAAAAACGCATAGGCAATGCCTTTGAAAACAAAGGCATAGATGTATCGTGGGATTTCGGTTTCGGCCTACAGTTTATTTCTAAGCTTCAGATAGGCGCTTCCTATTCAATAGGAATGACAAAGGCTGTTGAGTCACTGTCGAATATCGACGGTCATAAAATCGAGGGCCGCAACCGTTTCTGGACCGTAACGGCAACCTGGTTTCTCTAAAGAAATCAAAAATATTTATAGAAAAACGGCGGAAGATATAACGACTTCTGCCGTTTTTATTGGGATGGAACGGCTATAAAATTCAGAAACTGAGGTTTATGCATGAAGAAACTGAACAAGTGAGAAATGTTTTCTGTTAACTTCTAAAGAATATATTTGCAAAAAAGAAAAAAACGGTGTAACTTTGCATCGGAAACAAAAGCAGAAAAGCAATATAAAGCTATTCGCCAACGTTTTAAGCAGTAATTTTCTCAGTCTCTCCTTACTGTAAAATAGGTTTCCATTCCGATAATTTTTCCAATTTGCAATTCATCTAACTGAAAACCCCTTCTTCGGGCTTTAAGCTCCGCATAAAATAATTCAGCATATAATAATATTATTATTGTGAAATTAATTATTTGAAACGAAGCATCATAACTAAATAAATCCGAAAAGCCACTGTATTCTTCCTGTATATATTAAAAGGATCCTTACAGTGAAAAAATCAAAGCCCGTCTTTACCTTTCTAAGATTATTTCATTTAACTTCCATGCTAAATATCAGTGAACTAAGCTCAATGAGCGATGCCGAACTCAAGGCAGTCGCCGATTCAATGGGCATCAAGAAAATCAATCTGTCCGACCGCCGTAAGGTCATATATGACATACTTGACAAACAGGCCGATGAGACCGGAGCACAGGCAGCGCAGCCGGAAAAGAAAAAACGCATAGAGCGTAAAGCTCCGAAGCGTCAGGCCTCCGCTACCCCAGTGCCAGAGGAACCGGCGAAGGTAGAAGGCAAAAAACGCGGGCGCAAGAAGAAGAATCAGGAACTCGTTGCAGAAAACTCTCTTGACCAGACCATGCCCATAATGAACCGTGAGGAGCTTACCACACAGGCCGAAGCATATGCTCAGCGTCTAATCGATACCACCGGCACCACAAACCGCATGGAAACGGAACGATATGATGCAGTGGAAAGTGCTCCCGCAATCAACAACAGTACGGAAATACCTGCTGAAAGCACACTTGAGAATCCTCGTCCCGAAAAGCGCCGCAGAGGCCGTCCCCGTAAAAATCCGCTTCCTGCCCCTGAAGAAACTCTCGCATCAGGTCAGACATCAGATATGCTACCGGGACTTGAAATGCCAGAAACAGCTTCCTCCGAAATGCCGCCTGCCGAAGCAGTTGAAACTCTTGCTCCGGAATCGAATGTAGAAACCGCTCCTTCATTTCAGCAACAGGAAGAATCAGAAGCCCGACAGGAGTCTTTTGCAGTCCCCAAGCCCAAGGATACATCGCTCGACATGTTCTTTCCCCGTGCTGAAAGGCGTGTTTTCGTTCCCCGTTCACAGCGAGAGAAAGAAGAAGCAGAAAAGGCGGCAGCCATTGCAGCCGCGAGTACACCAATTGTTATATCTGAACCCGGAAACGGCCTCCAGAAGCAACAGCCGGCTCAACCTCAGGGCAAGAAGAACAAAAAGAACCGCAATATGAACCGCGGCCAGCTGGTCCAGCAAAACATGCCCCAGCCCGAGCCATTCGACTTCGGCGACCTGCTCGAGGCAACCGGTGTACTCGAAATCGTGCCGGAAGGACACGGATTCCTCCGCTCCGCCGACTTCAACTACATGCCGTCGCCAGATGATATTTATGTCACCCCTCAGCAGATAAAGAATTTCGGTCTCAAGACGGGAGATGTGGTTGAATGTCGCATCCGACCTCCCTTCGAAGGAGAAAAATATTATCCGCTCACCTCGGTAACCGGTGTCAACGGACGCTCGCTCGACTTTATCCGCGACCGCGTACCTTTCGAGCACCTCACCCCGCTCTTTCCCGATGAGAAATTCGACATCACAAGCGGCGCCACCTGCACACTCTCCACCCGTGTCGTAGATATGTTCTCGCCCATAGGCAAAGGTCAGCGCGGCCTTATCGTGGCTCCCCCCAAGAC
>CAYZFL010000145.1:0-6117 GCA_964477785.1 uncultured Bacteroides sp. | reverse complement strand
AAGCCGAGGCAGAGGTGGTGCTTCCGGCCGATTCAGTGGCTGCCGCAGAGATTAAGCTTGTCGACGGTCGCGGTGAAATCACAGCCGCCGCCGATCTCGACCAACGCCGTGAACTTTCTCAGGCCGCCGCTACCGTGATTTCGGCTTCCGTCAACCGTGCCCTCAACCAGCTCGGCATGATGGGTGTGCCAATCGACCGCAAGGTTGTGGGCGAAACCATAGCTTCAGGTATCAGCGGCATGGGCCTCCCCATGGGTATTGATGAGGCAAACGCCCTTATCGACTCTTATCTCAAAGAACTCCGCAAGGCTTCCGTAGATACTCTCAGCATGGCCTCCCAGAAGGAATTTCTCGCAAAGGAATCCAAGACTCCCGGATCAATCGTTTTGCCCGACGGCGTCATCGTGCAGATAGTCACCGAGGGTGAGGGCGAGCATCCCACCGAGGCCGACTCTGTCGTGGTGAAATATTCCGGCAAGCTCTACGACGGACGCGAATTTGACGCCACACATGGCGACGAGGAAGTCACATTCCCCGTAAGCGGTCTTGTCGACGGCTTCACCGAAGGCCTCCTCCAGACCAAGCCCGGCGGCACTTACCGCATTATCATCCCCTCTGACAAGGGCTATGGGCCCGACGGCATTCCCGGTGCCATTCCCGGTAACGCAGTGCTTGACTTTACGGTCGAGGTTCTCCGCGTGATCCGTGCCGGTGTTCAGAAACAGCCTGCCAGGCCATAAACCTTTCAGGTACTTCAGGCATCTATAAATCATATATCAATCATAAAAAAACATTGAAGATACAATGAAACTGACAATCAGAAAAGCCATACCGGCTTTTGCCGCCCTTGTGGGCCTCGCCGTCATTCCATCCTGCGGTGGCAGCGGCGACAAATCTTCAAACCCCGGCGACACTCTTTATTCCGCCGAACTCACCGACTCTATCTCCAAAACCCTCGGCACCTATATGGGCTACCAGGCCAACGATATCTGCAACAACGGCGTCGACTCGCTCGACGTAGAGGAGGTTATAAAAGGTATCAGGTATATTATCGATGCCGATACTTCAAAGTCTTTCCTCACGGGCATCAACCTCGGCATGTCGGTTCTCTCGCAGTATGATCAGCTCGAGGCTCACGGCATGTATGTCGACCGCAAGGTTATGCTCGAAAACCTCGAGAAGGGTTTACGCGAGAAAGATGTCGACATCTCTAAAATCCGTGAGACCGAAGGCAAAATGCAGTCGCTCATGATGGAGATGAGAGAGATTTATCAGAAAAATCTCTCTGAAAAGAACGCCGCATCTCCCGAGGCCAAAAACAATCTTGCCAAGGGCGAGGAATTTATCCGCAAAGTCACGGCTGAGAATCCCGCTGTAAAGCAGCTCCCTTCCGGAGCGGGTTACTATGAGGTGCTCAATCCCGGTTCCGAACCCAGATTCGACGGCGATACCAATATCCTCGATGTCATTGTAGAGGCTACCGGTCTCAACGGTAATGTGGTAATCTCCACCGAAGGCAATCCCACGCCTGTCAACATCCGCGACGCCTTCCCCGAGGCAGTTTGTGAGGCTCTTGAGCAGATAGGCCCCGGAGGTCAGGTCAGGGTCTATGTGCCCGCTGCATATGGCACAATCGGTCAGGCCGGCCGCGTTGGCCCCAATGAGCTCGTCACCTTCGACCTCGCCGTCCCGGCCAAGTAAAAACAGCGCTACGAACAACATAGATTCTCTATTCCGCGTCACAATCTTAACCGACCGTGGCGCTTTGTTTTGCGGCTATTCTTATACAAGCTTCTAAAATTTTTTTCGTTAAAAGTTATTAATGCTGTAATTTCTTCATGCCTTCCTGTGTCTTATAGTTGTCTTTCTTCCTGTAAGACCATTCCAATATTTATTCATCACTCGGAGTCAGAAGCTTTTTTTAATCACCAAAATTACAGAATCCCGAAGCTCTCTGTCACTCTCCTCAATTAAACATCCAACACTCCAATGAGACTATCATTCTCTACTCTCCGCTCACAATGTCGCAGAACATTGAAAATTAATTGGTTTAACAAATTGTTGATACTCGCTTTCTTTATCTCGGTAGCCGCACAGCCTGTTATGGCCCGCGACTATCGGGTGAAAGCGGCTTTGAAAGACAGCCTCGGCGAGGCCATGGAATTCGTTACATGGCGAGTTTTCTCAGCCCGGGCCGACTCCGTTTCTAAAGCAATGATGGCGAAGGTACCAAAAGGTGTGACCCTCCCTCCCGAGGCTCTCGCAAAGATGGCACCCAAGCCCGAGACAAGCGGCATCACCGGAATCGACGGCCTTATTTCCGCTGCCCTCAAGACCCCCGGCAAATACCGCCTCGCCATAACATCAACCGAAATCAATCCTCAGGACATAGAGTTTGAGGTTGACGATACCGCACCCGTGGCCGACCTCGGCAAAATCGTTCCCTCCGACCGCAGCCGCGAACTCGGCGAGGTAGTCGTCACCGCCCAGAGGCCCCTTGTGGTCAAGGAAATAGACCGCATCGGTTATGACGTGCAGGCCGACGTCGAGTCCAAGACCTCAATGCTCGACCAGATTCTCCGCAAGGTGCCTATGGTCACAGTAGACCCCGACGGCACAATCCGCGTCAACGGCTCCACAAGCTTCAAGATTTACAAGAACGGCCGTCCCAACAAGGGATTCACCAGCAACGCCAAAGATATTTTCAAATCCATACCCGCCTCTTCGATTAAGAAAATCGAGGTTATCACCGACCCCGGAAGCCGCGAGGACGCCGACAGCGGCATGGCTATTCTCAACATCGTCACCGACTCAGAGACTGCCCTCAAGGGCGTTACCGGTTCGGTAGGTCTGCGAACCGATACCCGCGAACCTCTTCCCATGCCCAACCTCTTCCTCACCACTCAGATCAATAAACTCACCATGAGCCTCTATGGCGGTATGTGGCGCCGCTCGAAAAAACATTCGCAGAGTCACTCGGAAGGAATCGACCGTATACTTTCTTCCGGTATCACACGCGAGTCCGAATCCTGGAGTCAGAGCAGCAACATGGGGGGCTACGGAGGCCTTGAACTCAGTCTCGAGCTCGACACTCTCAACCTTATCACCGCCGAGATGTTCATGCACAGCTGGTCTTCCAAGAATTGGTCAGACGGCACAACCCGTCAGTTCGATGCCGAGGGCAACCCCATGTACTCATATTCTTACCGCACGAAATCACCCGGGAAAAACAGCGATCTCAACATCGACGGTTCGCTCAACTACCAGCGCAGCACACGTCTCAAAGGAGAGACCATCACACTCAGCTACATGATTTCAAACGGTTCAAACAACTCCCGCAGCGATCGGGAATATTACGACCTCGTAAACGCTCCCATGGGTTACGACGGCATGTATTCCAAAGTTCGCCAGAAATCGCTCGAGCACACTTTCCAGCTCGACTGGAGCCGCCCGCTCAACAACAAAATCAAGTTCGATGCCGGTGCAAAATATATCTACCGCGACAATAACTCACGCAACACGCTCGAATATTCCGGCATGCCCGAAATGGATGCCAGAGACCGCTTCAACCACAACACCAACATCGGCGCCATTTATACAGACTGGCGCGGTAAGTGGGGCAAATTCGGCGCAAGGGCCGGCGTCCGCTACGAGTTCTCGCGAATGAGCCGCAAATATCACTCTTCCGAAAAAGAAGACTATCATTCCGACTTCAACGACTGGGTGCCCAACGTCGCTGTAAGCTATGACTTCACCGACGCATCCACCCTCAAGCTCACCTACGGACGCCGCATAACCCGTCCTTCAATCGACGCCCTCGACCCTACCATAATAACTACTCCCACAACGGTTTCCGGCGGTAACCCCGACCTCAAGAGCTCCTATTACAACAACTATAGCCTCGAGTGGAATCTCAACAAGATGAAATTCAACACCCGCATCTCAGTGTCATATTCCACCAGCGACGACGGTTTTCTCAACGTCGAGACCGTGAAAGACGATATTCTCTACTCGACCTGGAACAACAGGATGAAGAGCCGTCAGCTGAGCGTCTCCGCTTTCTTCCAGTATATGCCCTCGTTCAACACTATGGTTTACTTCAACGGCGGTTGGTCGCTCAGCCGCATGGAAGATCCCACACGCGACATACATCTCACACGTCCCAACTTCAACGCGCAACTTTTCGCTCGTCAGAAACTGCCCTGGAATCTCTATGTCATGGGTGGCGTAGGCATCTACACCGGCTGGGGCTCTTCGCTCTACAGCTACTCCAAACTCCTCAACTCAGGTGTATGGAACTTCCTCGGCCTCCAGAAATCCCTGCTCAAGGACGACCGCCTCAGCATAGGTATCCAGGCCTCGAATCCCTTCGGACCTTACAAACACGTCAAGTCGGCCACCTACCGTGTACGCGGCGACATGCGCGGCACATCCTATGACTATCAGAAAAACAATTGCACAGTGATGCTTCACATCAACTACCGTTTCGGCTCGCTCAAGGCATTTGTAAAGAAAGTCGGCCGTGGCATTACCAACGACGACGTGCAGAAAACCTCCTCCGGCGAAGGCAACCAGGGAGGTGCCCAGGGCGGCATGTAATAATCCCATCCCTCACCTCACACTCTCTCCTCAGCATCCGTCATATACCCGGACCATTACTACAAACAGGTACAGTTTCAGATACATTTTCCATAACAAAAACTTTCAGGAGGGCGCCCCGTCACCGGCCGCTCTCCTGTTTGCTTATAAATCTTTTGTATACCTGAAACGTTTGTTATTTAAAAAGAATATCCCCCGCTTCCCTGGGATAAGAAAAAAGCAATCCCCCGAAGCGAGGCACCTGAACTCACTGCGGAGGAACGGAGAAAGAGGTTTGAGGAAGTCGCCCGAAGATTAGGTGACGAGATAAATCTTTAGCTCTTGTTATCATCGGTTTTAAGAGTCAGAATGATTTTGCCGTCTTTCTCGGTAATATCTACAACTTCAGCTTTTGTTTCTTTAACTTCCGGCTTATCGCTATCACCATCCTTATCCCACCCGCTCGCTTTTCTGAGTGCGTCGAAATCTACCTCATCATTTGGTGTGATTGTAACAGTGGTTTTAAAGATTGGACCATTATATTTGCTTAAAAGCATAATACCTAAGAAAGCGCCGACACACAGGACTATAAACCCTGCTATTATGATAAAACCGATTATGTTGCCTAAATCTGACATGGTAAATAATTATTAATTCATTTGCAAATATAAATAAATAACAAACAAAAAACAAATATTTCGCGCTAAAAAATAAAAAGTATGGCAGGGAAGAAAGCTGTAACAATAGACGTTATTGTAAAAGAGGGTAAGAATGGTCTTAAAAAGCTCAAACTCACGACCATAAACATCTTATCGGCGACCGCCGAAATACCTTTTTATAATAAAAGCTGCCCCGAAATTATTCACGGAGCAGCTTTATATTTAAAACATTAAATCGATATGCTTATCATTCTGCGGAGGGCTCGTGATTGCCGCCTTCGTTGCGACGGGGACCACGGTCACCTCTGTCATTGCGGTCGCGACGCGGGCCACGGTCGCCTCTGTCGCCTCTTTCGTTGCGGTCACGGCGGGGACCACGGTCGCCACGGTGTTCGCCACGCGGACGGCGTTCGGGCTCTGTCCAGCCTTCGGGTTTCTCCTGAAGGGCACGCATCGAAAGACGGAACTTGCCGGTCTTCTTGTCGATTTCGATGAGTTTGACCTCAACCTCGTCGCCTTCCTTAAGACCGCTGGCCTCCATGTTCTCGAGACGGTTCCACGAGATTTCGGAGATGTGGAGCAGACCGTCGCGGTGGGGCATGAATTCAACAAATGCGCCGAAGTCCATAATAGAGCTTACCTTGCCTTTGTAGATTGCGCCTTCCTCGGGCTGTGCCACGATAGCCTTGATCATGGAGAGTGCCTTGTCGATCGACTCCTTGTCGGGAGCTGCCACTTCTATGAAGCCGCCCTCGTCGATTTCGTCGATTGATACCAGAGCGCCGCTGGCTTCCTGAATACCCTGGATGACCTTTCCGCCCGGGCCGATGACAGCGCCGATGAGGTCTTTGGGTATGAGCATGGTGACGATTCTGGGCAC
>CAYZFL010000144.1:3913-6191 GCA_964477785.1 uncultured Bacteroides sp. | reverse complement strand
TCCGCGCCCTCGAATACGGCATGCCCCCCACATCGGGCATGGGTATCGGCATGGACCGCCTGGTGATGCTCATGACCGGTCAGAAAGCCATACAGGAAGTGCTCTTCTTTCCCCAGATGCGTCCGGAGGTCAAGAAACAGACCCCTGCCGACGACAAAGACGGGAACAAGGCCGCTCCCGCCGCCGACAAAGCCCCGAAAGAGGCATAAGCCCCTCTGCGGGCACTTATTTGTGCGTACCATCAAAATAGAAATCCATGAACAACTTTCCGGGAAAAATAGCCGTGATGGGCGGCGGCAGCTGGGCCACGGCACTCGCGAAACTGCTGATGCAGAACTGCGAGACAATCCACTGGTATATGCGCCGAGATGACAGAATCGAAGAATTTCAGAGACTCAAACACAACCCGGCGTACCTCACAGACGTTGAATTCGATACAGACCGCATAATATTCTCATCCGACATCAACCGGGTGAGCGAGGAGTGTGACACCCTGCTTATGGTGATGCCCTCGCCATATTTCAAGAGCCACATGGAAAAGCTCAAAACCGACATCAGCGGCAAGGCCGTGGTATCGGCGATAAAGGGCATAGTGCCCGACGAGAACATGCTCATCTCCGACTACATGGCGCAGCAATACGGCGTGAATCCCGAGCGCTTCCTCGTAGTCTCGGGCCCCTGCCACGCCGAGGAAGTGGCCCTCTCGAGGCCTTCCTACCTCACCGTGGGCTGCACCGACCTTGACGCCGCCGCAAACTTCGCCCACTGCATCATAGGTAAAAACACCCACGCCATCACCTCCAGCGATATCGAAGGCATAGAGTATGCGGCGGTGCTAAAGAATGTTTACGCCATCGCCGCCGGCATAATCCACGGCATGAAGCGTGGCGACAACTTCAAAGCGATGCTCATAAGCAACGCGATAAGGGAAATGGAGCGCTTTATCGACGCCGTGAGACCCCGCCCACGCCAGATCTGCGACTCGGTATATCTCGGCGACCTCCTCGTCACCGCCTACTCGCGCTTCTCACGAAACCACAACTTCGGTTCGATGATAGGCAAGGGCTATTCGGTGAAGGCCGCGAAGATGGAAATGGAGCAGGTGGCCGAAGGTTACTACGGCGCACGCTGCATCCACGACATCAACGAGAACTACGACGTGTCGATGCCCATAGCCGACGGAGTCTACGACATACTCTACCGGCGCGCCTCAGTGCCCAAGGCGATAGCCAAGATGGGCGAGACATTTGATTGAAAAGGAACGATATAGCAGCGCGAAATTTAGATAAATTACATAAGTTATATAGATAATATAACTCCCCAGATAAAATATTATATGGATATGCAAGAACTGAAAATTGACGTGAGCACCGCCGAAAAAGTGCTCGGAAAAGAAAAATACGAAACACTCATAAAAGAGGCCGGAGAGTGCCTGGAGACCGTCAAGAAAGGCGACGGCGCAGGCAACGACTTCCTGGGATGGGTAAACCTTCCGATGGAAATAAGCTCCGACCAGCTCGACGACATAAAGAAAACCGCCTCAAAGCTCAGCGAGAAATGCGACACGGTAGTGGTAATAGGCATCGGCGGCTCATATCTCGGCGCCAAGGCCGTAATCGAGGCCCTGAAGAGCAATTTCCCGCAGCCGGGCGAGAAACATACCGAGGTGCTCTTCGCCGGTCAGAACATAGGAGAGGACTATCTCTATGAGCTTATGAACTATCTCGACGGTCGCCGCTACGGCATCGTGGTGATATCAAAGTCGGGCACGACAACCGAACCCGCCATCGCCTTCCGTCTGCTCAAGGAGAGACTTGAGGCCAAGGTAGGCCGTAAGGCAGCAGCCGAGGTGATCGTGGCTGTCACCGACCCCGAGAAAGGCGCCCTGCGCAAGCTCGCCGACGAGGAAGGCTACAAGACATTCCCCATCGCCGGCAATGTGGGCGGCCGTTACTCGGTGCTCACCCCCGTGGGCCTTCTGCCCATCGCCGTGGCCGGTTATGACATCAACGCCCTCGTCGAGGGTGCACGCGCAATGGAGGCTCAGACCATAGGCGGCGAGGCAGAGATGGTAAAGAAATATGCCGCAGCCCGTAACGGCCTCTACCGTGACGGCAAGAAAATCGAAATACTCATCAACTTCACTCCCTCGCTCCACTTCTTCGGCGAGTGGTGGAAACAGCTCTACGGCGAAAGCGAGGGCAAGGACCACAAAGGGATATTCCCCGCTGCCGCCGACTTCACCACCGACCTTCACTCAATGGGCCAGTGGATACAG
>CAYZFL010000144.1:1796-3903 GCA_964477785.1 uncultured Bacteroides sp. | reverse complement strand
CGTGGAGAAGCCTCACCACAAACTCGTGATACCCACAGACGAAGCCAACCTCGACGGTCTTAACTTCCTTAGCGGCAAGCGCGTAGACGAGGTAAACAAGATGGCCGAGCTGGGCACACGTCTCGCCCATGAGGACGGCGGCGTGCCTGTGATCAAGGTCACGATTCCCGAAATCAAGGAGTATTGCCTGGGCGAGCTCATCTACTTCTTCGAGGCCGCCTGCGGCACCAGCGGCTATATGCTGGGCGTCAATCCCTTCGACCAGCCCGGAGTGGAGGCTTACAAAAAAAACATGTTCGCCCTCCTGAACAAGCCCGGCTACGAGGCCGAGAGCGAGGCAATCCGCAAGAAAATCAATGCATAAATAAATACAGGACCGGAGCACGGCAACTTCGTGGCTACCGGCTTAACAAACGAAATATTGGAATCCAAAACGCGAACTAAATTCAATCGGGTCGGCGGCATTGAAACTGTCGCCGGCTCTGTTTCCGGCCCGATAGGCGTGTTCGACTCGGGTTACGGCGGACTGTCGGTGCTCAAGTCGCTCAGGGAGAAGCTGCCGCAGTATGACTATCTCTATCTCGGCGACAATGCCCGGGCGCCTTACGGCACACGTTCCTTCTACCTTGTCTACGACTTCACGCTCCAGGCTGTGAAATATCTTTTCTCGCAGGGCTGCCGGCTGGTAATCCTTGCCTGCAACACGGCATCGGCCAAGGCGCTGAGGAGCATACAGCAGCGCGACCTGCCGGGGATAGACCCGTCGCGGCGCGTGTTAGGCGTGATAAGACCCACCGTTGAGGCCATAGGCCGGCTTACACGCAACGGCCATGTGGGCGTAGTCGCCACCCCCGGCACAGTATCGTCGCGGAGCTATGACATCGAGGTGTCGAAACTATGGCCCGATGTGAAACTCTCGTCGCAGGCCTGTCCGCTATGGGTGCCGCTGGTTGAAAACCGCGAGGCCGACGGTCCCGGCGCCGACTATTTCGTGAAGAAATATCTCGGCCAGCTGTTCGGCAAAGACCCGGAAACCGATACCCTCGTGCTCGGATGCACTCACTATCCCCTGCTGTATGACAAAATCAGGCGGTTTGTACCGGAAACGACCGAGGTGATATGCCAGGGACATATCGTGGCCGACTCGCTCGCCGACTATCTCCGCCGGCATCCCGAGATGGATTCGCGCATAAGCCGCGGCGGCAAATGCCATTATCTCACCACCGAACACTCAGAGAAATTCGACTCCATGGCCGAGCTTTTCCTCGGCTACCCCATTTCAAGCGAAAGGGTAGTGCTAAAATGACATTTTTTCATTAACTTTGCAAAACTCAGAAAACAGCATAAAATCAATACGATGGACTTTGTAAAAGAACTCACCTGGCGCGGCATGATCAACAATATCATGCCCGGCACAGAAGACCAGCTCAATAAAGAGATGACTACGGCCTACCTGGGCATCGATCCGACGGCCGACTCGCTTCATATCGGCCACCTTGTAGGCGTGATGATGCTCAAGCATCTGCAGCGCGCCGGCCACCGTCCCATCGCCCTCGTAGGGGGCGCCACCGGCATGATAGGCGATCCCTCGATGAAGAGCCAGGAGCGCAACCTGCTCGACGAGGAGACTCTGCGCCACAATCAGGAGGCCATAAAGAAACAGCTCTCGAAATTCCTCGATTTCGACTCCGACGCCCCCAACCACGCCGTGATGGTGAACAACTACGACTGGATGAAGCCCTATTCATTCCTGGATTTCATTCGCGACGTAGGCAAGCACATCACCGTCAACTACATGATGGCCAAGGACTCGGTGAAGAAGCGTCTCAACGGCGAATCACGCGAAGGCATGTCGTTTACAGAATTCTCATACCAGCTCGTTCAGGGCTATGACTTCCTCAACCTTTACCGCGAATACGGCTGCCGTCTGCAGCTCGGCGGCTCGGACCAGTGGGGCAACATCACCACAGGCACGGAGCTGATACGCCGCATCGAGGGCGGCGAGGCCTACGCCCTCACATGCCCCCTCATCACAAAGGCCGACGGAGGCAAGTTCGGCAAGACCGAGAGCGGCAACGTATGGCTCGACCCCAAGCGCACATCGCCA
>CAYZFL010000144.1:0-1786 GCA_964477785.1 uncultured Bacteroides sp. | reverse complement strand
TGACGAGGACGCAGATAAATATATCAATATATTCACCTTGCTTCCGCAGGAGGAAATCGCCGCACTCGTAGAGGAGCAGGCCAAGGATCCCGGCCAGCGTCCCCTCCAGAAGCGTCTCGCAAAGGAACTCACGGAGATGGTTCACTCGCCCGAGGAATATGAAAAGGCAGTGGAGGCCTCGAAGATTCTGTTCTCAAACAATACCGCCGACATACTCCATAAGATCGACGAGGACACACTTCTCTCGGTGATGAAGGGTGTGAACAAGTTTGAGGTGGAGATGGGCGACATTGAAAACGGCATAAAGTTTGCCGATCTGGTGGTTGACAAGGCCCCGGTATTCCCCTCGAAGAGCGAGCTCCGCAAGCTGGCACAGCAGGGCGGCGTCTCGGTCAACAAAGAAAAATTCACCGACGCATACGCTCCCGTGAGCAAGGATATGCTCCTTCAGGGCAAATACATCCTTGTGCAGAAAGGCAAGAAAAATTATTCGCTCCTTATAGCGAAGTAAGGCGTACGCGGGGGGGTCCGGGCGGGGCCCGGCCCTTACCGGCGACCCCGACAACTTTAGAAATATTACCGGCGATGGAGGGTAGGGCACTCACGAGTGCGTCACGAACCATCGCCGATTTTGTTTGTTTAATTTTAAAGTGACGTTGCCGATTACCCCGTGCGGCAATGATATCAAAACCCTAAGATGAAAGAAATAGACCTTCATATCCGCGGACGCGAAGCCGCCTGCGAGGAACTAAGCGAATCAGACCTCCGGCTGGTCGAGGCTGCCCGCGAGGCATCACACCGCGCATACGCTCCTTACAGCCATTTCCATGTGGGAGCCGCCATACTGCTCGACAACGGCGAGGTTGTGACCGGTTCAAACCAGGAAAACGCCGCCTTCCCCTCCGGCACCTGCGCCGAGCGCACAGCCGCATATTACGCCCATGCCCGCTATCCCGAGGCCAGATTCGTCAAAATCGCCATCTCTGCCATTGGCCCCGACGGGGATGAAGTGGCGATGCCCGTATCGCCATGCGGAGCATGCCGACAGGCCCTGCTCGAATACGAGACTCTCGCCGGCAAAGGAGTGGAGGTGATACTCACCGGCAACAAATCGGTCTACATTCTTCCCTCGGTGAGGTCGCTTCTGCCCTTCGCCTTCTCGGAATTCTGACATGCAGGTCAATGAGAAATTTGCATAAAACAGAAAATTTAAACAAACGATATTATGCTTAAGACAATTAAAACTATCTCGAAAAGCCGACGTTTCGGCCTGATGCTAATAATGGTGGCCATGATGAGCGTGATGAGTACGGCGCTCACCTCCTGTGACGACGACGATGACTTTTACGCCCCCATCGTGGGCACATGGCAGGCGTGCGACTCGCCCGGCTCTACTTACAACGAGTTTACATTCTACGGCGACGGCACGGGCCTTTATTCGGCCTACAATATGGACGGACTGTGGACAACCTGGACCACCCAATGGGACATCGACGGCTCGTATCTCACCATCTGGGTAAACGAGACGGGCCAGGTGTGGAACTATAGCTGGGCAATCCGCGGCTACTATCTCTATCTCAACGACGGCATCAATCAGCTTGTCTACGAGCTGGAGTGACGGAATAGGCGGACGGGTCTGAGACTCGTCCGCTGACTTTAATCGATGTGGCTATAAAAAAAAGTGGCCGTATCCCTGCAGGGGATGCGGCCATACCGGTGATGATTGGTTTGGCGCTTCAAGATGGACTCGAACCAACGACCCTCTGATTAACAGTCAGATGCTCTA
>CAYZFL010000143.1:0-6245 GCA_964477785.1 uncultured Bacteroides sp. | reverse complement strand
GTAAGATCCTCAACATCAATTTCGCGGAAGTTTCCGAGGCCGCTGTGTACGGTAATGCAGGCTTTCTCCACGCCTTTGATTTCGAGTCTCTTAAGGAGTTCACGAGAGAAGTGCAGACCGGCTGCGGGAGCGACCACGGCGCCTTCTTTTTCGGCGTAGATGGTCTGGTAACGCTCTTCATCCTCGGGCTCCGGCTCGCGTTTCATGTAAGCGGGCAGCGGCATGTGGCCCAGATCATATATGGCTTTCTTGAATTCATCATGGGGACCGTCGTAAAGGAAACGAAGCGTGCGGCCGCGTGAGGTGGTGTTATCGATAACCTCTGCCACCATTGTCTCATCGGGTGTGAAATAGAGTTTGTTGCCGATGCGGATTTTTCGTGCAGGCTCAACGATCACATCCCAAAGCTTGTTTTCGGCATTCAGCTCGCGCAGAAGGAAAACCTCTATGCGTGCGCCGGTCTTTTCCTTGTTGCCATAAAGAAGGGCCGGGAAGACCTTGGTGTCGTTGAAAACCATGACGTCACCATCGGAGAAATAGTTGATTAGATCCTTGAAGATAAGGTCGGAAATTTCACCGGTTTTACGGTTAACTACCAGCAATTTAGCCTCATCGCGATTTTCGACGGGGTATTTTGCGATAAGATTCTCGGGCAAGTTGAATTTAAATTGTGAAAGCTTCATATATGCGGTTTATGTTTAATTGCTGTTTAATTGCTTTATTTTTGTGTAAACGAAAGAGTATCTTAGAGAAGAAAGGCAGGCCAAGATGGCTATTTGCCTCTGTTTTCGGGCCACTGGTCTGAAGGAACGGCAGTGCGCAGCATATCGCCATAGACGCGCCAGTCGTCGGGAGAAATCTCCATCGGCACCGAGCCAACGATTTCGGCCAGTTGCTGAGGAGGGAGACAGTCGCTGACCGTCACGTCTCCTACCCTTGTGCGCCGGAGGCCGGTGAGATGTGCGCCGGAGCCGAGAGCGATGCCGATGTCACGTGCGAGAGCCCTGATATAGGTGCCTTTACTGCAGACAATCCTGAGGCGAATGGACTTTGCGGGGGAGGAGGGGGGATTTTCAGAGGAATCAGAGTCATCCGCAGAAGCGGAAGAGGCGTCGTCGTTGTAATCGAGGAGCTCAATTTCGTCGATGACAAGGACCTTGGGCTTGAGCTCGAGGTCCTCGCCTTTGCGGGCATATAGATAAGCCCTCTGGCCGTCGACCTTGCAGGCAGAATATTTGGGAGGAATCTGTTCAATGCGTCCACGGAAATTCTCAAGCGCCTTTTCGACCATCTCACGGGTGATATGGCCGACGGGATAGACTGCATCGATTTTGGTTTCGAGGTCGAAAGACGGGGTAGTGGCACCGAGCGCTATATCGGCCACATATTCCTTAACGCCTGCCTGCAGTTGTTCGATGCGCTTTGTGGCACGTCCGGTGCAGACAATCATCACTCCTGTTGCGAGAGGGTCGAGAGTGCCGGCATGGCCCACCTTGAACTTCTTGATGCCTGTACGGCGGACGAGAGCTCCACGTACATATTTCACGGCGTCGAAGCTCGTCCATTTATATGGTTTGTCGAGGTAAAAAATTTCGCCTTCGATAAAATTCATTTGTTCTGTAAGTGTGACGTCAGAAAATAAGACAGAGGCAACCTACAATCACGCAATAGATAGCAAACCAAACGAGTTTACCTTTCTTCACGAGGTTAATCATCCATTTGCAAGCGAGACAGCCCACGATAAAAGCTGCGAGGAAGCCTACGAGCATGGGAAGCCAGCCCATAGAAGCCGAGGCAGCGGCCGTGGCGGTGTCGGGAGAAATCATATCCTTCACATCCATGAGCATTTCACCAAGAATGGGAATAATGACCATGAAGAAAGAAAATTTGGCAAGCTCTTCGCGTTTATCGTTGAGGAGCAGGCCTGTTGCGATAGTAGAGCCGGAGCGTGAAAGGCCCGGAAGAACGGCAACGGCCTGTGCGATGCCGATAACGAAAGCGTCGCGGTAGGTGATGTCGTGAGCGTGGAAACGTTTGCCGTCGGCCTTTGCATATGCGCGCTCGTCGCGACGGAAATAATAGGCGAAAGCCAGCAGTGCCGCAGTAACGAGCAGGCAGGTGCCCACAACGGTGAGATTATTGTCGAAAAGAGTGGAAATCTGCTCCTTGAAGAAAAGGCCCACAATGGCCACGGGGATGCAGGAAACCAGAATCTTGAGGACGTAATAGAAGTTCTTGTCTCTCTTAAAAGTAAAGAAAGAAACGCAGAGGGGCACGAACTCGCGCCAGAGCACAACGATAGTGCTGAGCACGGTTGCGACATGAAGCAGAACGGTGAATTCGAGGTTTTCGGCTGCCGTGGTATCCATGCCTAAAATGTCGGAACAAATCTGCAGATGGCCCGAACTGCTTATGGGCAGGTATTCTGCCAGTCCTTGCACGATGCCCATAATAAGGGCGTTTAGCCAGTCCATTAATCGAGAATTAAAAGATTATTTGTTTTTAGGTCTAACAATAATGCCCACAGCCATGAGCACGAAGCCGAGGAAAGCGATGGCAGGGCCGACGACAATACGTCTCGCGCTGAAGATATCGGGGTTGAAGCTGTCGACGGTGCTGGGAGCGCCGAGCATGAGCAGGAAGCCCAGGATAATCATGGCACCGGCGATTGCCATGATAATGAAATTGTTTTTCTGCAGAGGTTTCTGAGCCGAGGTCTCTTTCTCAACCGTCTGGCGGGACGCTTCGGGAGAGGGCGCGCCGGGTGTTTTATCGTTATTTTTCATTTTGAGGTAATTGTCATTTAAACATGTCGTCGTAGTCGACGCGTATATAGCGTGTAGTGGCCACAGCAGAAGCTCCGGCGCAGATCGCAGTGCCGAGGAGCAGGAGGGCCACATAGACCATAATTTCTTCAGAGAGGGGGAGAAGATCCGCGATCATCGGGTCGATGCCGCAGAGATATAATTTAAAAGGAACGAGCAAAGCAATTGCCACCAGCGAGGCTATGAGACCCGTCACAGCTCCGGCCTTGACAAAGGGGGCACGTATAAAACCGGGAGTGGCGCCCACAAGACGCATGGTGTTGATAGTAAAACGGCGGGAGTAGACCGAGAGATACACCGTGTTGTTGATGAGCACGAGGGAGATGGCCAGCAGTGCCGCCGCGACTATTAGCAGGATGAGCATGAGGTTGTGGAGATTAGTGTTGACGGTGCGCAGCACTGCAGTCTGGGCAAGCACTTCCTCCACGCCGTCGTAGGCCTGCACGCGGGCAGCGAGGGATGCCACACTGTCGGGCGAAGCATAATACTCCTTGACTTTGACCTCGATTTCGGCGTTATATGGGTTCTCGTCGACGAGGGCAATGGCTTCTTCGCCTATGTATTTTGATTCCTCGGCAAGGATGGCCTCAGGCGATGAGTATTTGCTTTCGCGGGTGAAGGGAGCCCCGGCGAGCCGCTGCGTGAGGTTGACCACCGTTAGCGAGTCGGCCTCACGGTCGATTTTCACTACAAAACCGATGTTGGAACTCAGAAGTTTAGAGCCGTTATGGCCGCAGATGGCCGTCATCGCCACCACGCCCAGCAGTACAAGCACAAGGCTCACACTCACAATGGAGGTGAGACGGCTGCCCAGGGTAGTTCTCTTTGATTTTTTCTTTCCTGTCATAAATCGACTGCAAAGTTAATACTTAAAAAAGCCTTTGTCAATATTTAAGAGGTTGTTTAATAATATTTATTAAATCGGAGGCGAGAGGGAAAGAAAATATAGAGAGCGAAAACTCAAATAATTACGACTTAAAATCTAAAATGTTAGACATGGAGGGATAAAAATTGCACAAATAGTGTTTGAAAGTGTAATTTTTTGAGTAACTTTGCACACGAATTCGCCGATTGTGCAGATAATCCAAGAGAATAAAGCTGCCGAAATGGCGAATTTACACTCTTCCAGCCTAAGACAATGCCAAGCAAAACACGGGAAAAACTCATAGATGTAGCGCGACAGCTCTTTGTTCATCAGGGAGTTGAGCGTACCACTATGAACGATATCGCGGAGGCATCGTCGAAAGGGCGCCGTACGATTTACACTTATTTCAAGAATAAGAAGGAAATCTACAACGCGGTGCTTGAAAAAGAGAGCGACCGCATGATGGAAGAGCTTCGCGAGATAGCCACCGACGGCAGCCCGGTAGGCGAGCGGCTGAGGCGGGTATTGCTGAAACGCCTTGCGCAGGGATCGGAACAGCCCGGCGGCAACAATAGTTTCCGGTCGATCTTCAGGTTTGACATGCGTCGTAACGAAAAGATCCGCCGCATGGTGCGCGACAAGGAAAAGGCTCTTATCTCGGAGCTACTGGAGGAAGGCGTATCGGCGGGCCGGTTCCACCGCGAGAGGGCCGAGCTGCTCAACGTGTTTTTGGTGCGCTGCCTGCAGAGCGCCGAAATGGCCGACATGAGCGCCGAGGAAATGCAGCGCACACCCGCCGCCCACGAGGCTCTTGTGGAATTTATTATCTCCGACATTACTATAGCACATAACGAATAAAAAAATTCAAATAAATAACAATGTATATCAACTCCACCGGCCATTATGTGCCTGAACTCAGAGTTCCCAACTCCTATTTCCTCGATGTGAACGGTCTCACCGACGAATGGATAGTAAAGCGTACCGGTATAAAGACGCGCAGCCACACGGCGCCAGGCGAAGGTCATAATTCGATGGGCCTTGCCGCGATAGAGAACGCCCGTCAGGCCTGCCCCTATGACATAAAGGACGTGGACCTGATAGTATCGGCATCGTATTCACCTTACGACACCGTGGCCACGCTCGCACACGAGGCTCAGAAAAAATATGACATCGACGGCGCCAAAGCCGTGTATGCCTCGGCCGCATGCTCTTCGTTTATCAACGGACTTGAAATAGTCGAGGGCTATTTCGCGATGGGTAAAGCCCGCAAGGCCCTGCTTGTCTGCTCGGAACACAATTCATATTACGCCAACGAGCGCGACCCGAAAGCCGGTCACCTCTGGGGCGACGCCGCAGTGGCATTCTTCCTCTCGGCAGAACCCGTGGCAGAGACCGACCACGAGATACTCAACATATACACCTGCGGTTTAGGAAACATAGGCAAAGGGCCCGAAGGCGTGAAACTCCGTCCCAAGGAAGAAGGCATTATGATGCCCGAAGGACGAGACGTGTTTGTCAACGCCTGCGTCTACATGGTGAAATCGATAGAGAAATGCGGCGAGCCTTTCGGCCTTAAGCCCGCGGATTTCGACTATATCATCTGCCACCAGGCCAACAAGCGCATCGTGGCCCACATCGCAGGTGAGCTCGACATGAGCCTCGACCAATTCCCCTGCAACATCGAGGAATTAGGAAATACCGGCTCGGCAAGCTCGGCGCTTGTATTCTCGCAGGAGCTTCCCAACTTTAAGAAAGGCGACAAAATCGCTGTAACGGTATTCGGCGGCGGCTACTCGACCGGCTGCTATATCGTGAAGATTTAAGACAAATCTGCATAAGATATATTCAGGCTGCCCGTAATTTTGATGTTTCGGGCAGCCTTAAACGTATATGGCAAACGATAAGTTTCGGGACGGATTTTTCATAATTGAGTAAATTTTAGTAATTTTGCGGTCAGTCCAATTGCCTTCGGCACCGCACACCGGCCTTTGGCCGACGTTTGCTATTGGCTAACACGCGAATTTTTTGTAATTTTGCAGATAGATAGGGAATTTTAGACCGAAGGTTGAAAAATTTTCGCCCTATATTTAGTTGAAAATAACGACAATCAACAAGATAGATTATGAAATTACTTGAAGGAAAAACAGCAGTGATCACCGGCGCCGCCCGCGGCATCGGCAAGGAAATCGCACTGAAATATGCATCCGAAGGATGTAACATCGCCTTCACCGACCTGGTGATAGACGAGAACGGCAAGAAGACCGAGGAGGAGATAGCAGCCTACGGCGTTAAGTGCAAGGGCTATGCCTCGAACGCCGCCGACTTCGCCGCCACCGAAGCCGTCGTGAACGAGATCAAGAACGATTTCGGCCGTATCGACATTCTGGTGAACAACGCCGGAATCACCAAGGACGGCCTGATGCTGCGCATGACCGAGCAGCAGTGGGACGCCGTGATTGCCGTGAACCTGAAATCCGCATTCAACTACATACACGCCGTTCTGCCCATCATGATGCGTCAGCGCAGCGGCTCCATCATCAACATGGCATCCGTTG
>CAYZFL010000142.1:0-6284 GCA_964477785.1 uncultured Bacteroides sp. | reverse complement strand
GACAAACATGGGGGTGTCGTCCTTAGAATGAGCTGACATAACCACGTATTTAGCGCCGGCTTCGATATGAGCCTGTGCTTTTTCCTTTGTAAGGAAGAGGCCGGTAGACTCAACCACGTATTCAGCGCCTACAGCGCCCCAGCCGATTTCAGCGGGGTTCTTGCAAGCGGTAACACGGATGTGCTTGCCGTTGACGATGAGCTCGCTTTTTTCCATGTCGTATGAAACCTCACCGTCGAAACGACCGTGCATGGTGTCATATTTGAGCATGTATGCCATGTAGTCGACAGGAAGGAGGTCGTTGATAGCCACAACTTCGATGTCATCTCTTTTAGTAGAAGCACGGAACACAAAACGTCCGATGCGGCCGAAGCCATTGATACCTATTTTTGTCATTTTGTTTTGAATTAAAAAATGTTTATGTTATGTATTTTGTAGTTATCTTTCGTTCAGGAAATTAATTTGCGCCACGGATAAAAAAGGAAGCTAACCGGGCATAAATCAGAGATAGATTGTTTAAAGCGTATGCTTTTCAAACCGCAAATTTACGAATTAATTTTTATATAATGTGATATATGGTTCAAAATAAGCTAAAAATTCATTAAATTTGCGGTCGATCCAATTGCCTTCGGCACCGCGCACCGGCCTTCGGCCGACATGCGCTATTGGCGGACACGCGAATTTTTCATTAAATTTGCGGTCAGGAAGGAGCGGACAAGGCGCTGCCTCGCCCTTATCTCAGATACGAAATCTGTCGCTGCAGTAAACAAATTTGCGGAGCAAAACATTTAAAATCTATCAAGTAAAACCATTTAGAAATATAAATACTACGGTCATGAAAAAGTTTTTTCAGGATTTCAAGCAGTTTGCCATGAGAGGCAATGTGATTGATATGGCAGTGGGTGTGATCATCGGCGCCGCCTTCGGCAAAATCGTCACCTCTCTTGTCAATGACATCATCATGCCCGCCATCGGTTTCTTTACCGGAGGCGTGAATTTCTCGGAATATAAGTTCGTGCTCAAGGAGGCCGTAAAACAGGGTCAGGAAGTGATTACGCCCGAAGTGGCTGTAAACTGGGGCACATTTATCCAGACAATCGTCGACTTCCTCATCATAGCATTCTGTATCTTCGTGGCGGTCAAAGCCGTGATGAAGCTCCAGCGCGCAAAGAAGGAAGAGGAGAAAGCACCAGCCGGTCCCACCACCGAGGAACTTCTCACCGATATCCGCGACCTTCTCAAAAAAGAAGTTGAGGAGAAAAAATAAATGGCTGCAGACGCAGGAGCGAGACATTGTATCACCCTTATAGGAGCACCCGGGTGCGGCAAGACCACACTCGGGGATGCTCTTGCGGAACTATATGGCCTTAAAATCGCCGACCTCGACCGCGAAATCGAGCGCATAGAGGGCTGCAAAGTGAGCGAGATATTTGCCGCAAAAGGAGAAAAGGTTTTCAGAGATATCGAGAGCAGGGTGCTCATGGAAGTGCTCGATGCCGGATATGACATAGTGTGCTGCGGAGGCGGAACACCCTGCTTCGGCGACAATATGCGGATAATCAACGAGAAATCGACGAGCGTGTATCTTTGCTGCAGCGAAGAGCGACTTACCGAGAGGCTTTGCCTTTACGGGGCATCAAGGCCGCTTGTGGCCGGAAAGAGCCGGCAAGAAATCGAACGGTATGTGAGAGACCTTCTGCAGGAACGCGAGAGATATTATAAACTTGCAGCGAAAAGTTTTGATTCGTCAAAGCTTGAAAGCAAGGAGGAGATAGAGAATTCGGCAAAAGAGTTTCATCAATCAGTAATTGATAGACAGAGGATTATATAATTGCGACGATAGGCGACCGAGGCGCGGCGTCGCCCCTACCACATCAGACGGCGCTGGCGGGTAATTGCCCCTATATCATCAAACAGTATCACCACATAAATAGCAAAATAATGAATTCAGCAGCTCCTATACCACTTGAAAAGATGATACGGCCGGAGACAAGACAGAGACGTCTGTCGATAGGGTTCCCTACCCCACCTGCCGACGGTTCCATGAGATTCTACCCCATGACCCCCGAAAGCGGCGAACTGCTTGTGGAACGAGGTTTTGACGTGGTGGTGGAGGAAGGTTTTGGCAAAGAGATAAAATACAGCGACGAGGCCTATAACCGCCGAGGTGTCCGGACAGCCACACGCGGCGAGACCATGAGCTGTGATATAGTGGTAAGCTTTCCGGTACCCGACAAAGCCGATGCAAGCTGTCTGAAACGAAACGCCATAATATTTACCTTTCCGGAGGCAAACGAAAGTGAACTTGAATTCTGGCAGATCTGCCGGATGAAAAAGGCCACGGTGGCCGACCTGCGCTCGCTGCGTCACGAGAGCTGCGGCGACGGAGTATTCAAGGATATACTTGACCTGCTTTCGGGCCGTGCGGCGATACTGAAAGCTGCAGGACTGCTTGCCGACAAAGAAAACGGCAAAGGCATATTCATGGGAGGTGTACCGGGGACTATGCCCTGCGAGGCGGTGATACTGGGAGCAGGCCGTGCCGGAGTGGAAGCCGCCCGTATGGCTCTTGCCTTAGGTGCGAGCGTGAAGATATTCGATCATGACTCATGTCTGCTCGGACGGGCGATGAAAGCCTGCAGCGAGAGGGTGATGACCTCGGTTTATCTGCCTAAAGTGCTGATGCGTTCGCTCAGGGAGGCCGACATTGTGGTATATAACGAGCCTGACCGCGGCATAAGTTTCAGCAGTGAAGTAGCCGAAGAAATGAAAAAAGGAGTTATGGTGTTTAACCTGAGCTGCCATCCGGCACCTTTCGACGGCTTTGTAAACGTGGACCTGAGCCGTCCCCTACCGGAAAAGAAAAAAGGGGACGAGCGGCGCCGCTGCTATGTGGGCGCGGCCATGTCGGTGGCCCGATCGGCCTCCATGGCCTTCAGCGACGAGACCGTGAACCTTTTTTCGAACCTCGACGGCCTATACAGCCGACTGAATAAATTCAGTTTCATACGAAGTATAAGACAATGTGTGATGATGTATGAGGGCCGTGCCGTGAGAGCCGAAATAGCGGTGATAACAGGCAGTTCGCCCATCGACATAGACCTTCTGATGCAGATAACTTCATAAAAACATCTAAAAACACGGGAAAAACACAACCAATCATTAATGACTACAAATAAACATAAATACTACGTAGTTTGGGAGGGCAGGGAGCCCGGCATATACGACAACTGGAATGACGCCAAAGAGATGATAGAGAATTATCCGGGCGCCAGATTCAAGTCGTTCCCCACCCTCGCCGAAGCTACTGCCGCATATCGAGGAGACGAGACAGGCAAAAACCTTGCACAGGCCTTCGCCAGGCATAAATTCGACATAGTAAACTATGCCGCCAATCCGCTGATACGCACAGATGCCATAGCCGTAGACGGAGCCTGTGCCGGCAATCCGGGGCTTATGGAATACCGCGGTGTAAGGATAGCCGACGGCAAGGAAGTGTTTCACCTCGGTCCGCTGCCGGGAGGAACAAACAATATAGCCGAATATATAGCCATAATCCATGCAGCGGCTGCATTGGCCAAGGCCGGGGACAGTCGAACTCCAATTTATTCAGACTCTAAAACGGCGCTGAGCTGGATAAGACGCGGTCACAGCAATACAAAAATATCGCCAAATGCCCACAATGAAAAAGTAATTCAGCTGTTGGCAAGAGCCGATGCCTGGCGGCAGACGCACAATATAGCCAATCCCATATTAAAATGGGACACTGACAACTGGGGCGAAATACCGGCGGACTTCGGGAGAAAATAGTAAAATTATAAACCTCAAATATTTATAGAAAATGTTTTCAGGCATAGTAGAAGAAACAGGCACAGTGAAGGCTGTGAAAGAAACCGACGGCAACGTCAATCTTACGATATCATGCAGTTTTTTGGATGAGCTGAGCATCGACCAGTCGGTGGCCCATAACGGCGTCTGCCTCACAGTAGTAGACCTCACACCCGACACATATACGGTGACGGCCATACGCGAAACTCTCGACCGATCAAACTTGGGGCTCCTCAAGCCGGGCGACCTTGTTAACCTTGAGCGCTCAATGAAAATCAACGGACGCCTCGACGGACACATTGTCCAAGGCCACGTAGACTGCACGGCAGTGTGTATAGCCCGCAAAGAAGTGGAAGGCAGCATTTACTTCACCTTCAGATACGAGGTTTCGGAAGAAGACGCCCGTAAAGGCTACATGACGGTAGAAAAAGGCAGTGTTACGGTCAACGGAGTGAGCCTCACTGTCTGCGACTCAAAGAAAGATTCTTTCTCAGTAGCCATCATACCTTATACTCTCGAACATACCAACTTCAAGAAAATAGAAGAAGGCACCAAGGTAAATCTTGAATTCGACATATTGGGCAAATACCTGGCTAAACTTGCGTCGCTTTAATGGTAGAAGAGCATCTTCTGTACTCTTACTAAAGAGAAAAATAAATAAAAAACGCGCCCGGGACTATGTATAAAACATGTAGAAAACGGGTAGAAAGCATAGTCAAACTTTGATAATAACTAAATTTGGAAAATCGGAGACAAAAAATTAAGCCGGAAGGAGGAAAAGAAAACCAAATTTTAAAGCATAAAATTTTGAAGCGAGTTTCGATGCAGTTATTTACAGAAAAACTCAAAAATCCGCCCAAAAGTTATTAACTTTGTACTCCGTAAGAGAAATGTAGAAAACTATATTAAATATCTAAGCTACAAGAGTTAATATTATCAAAAAGTGTAGAAAAAGATGTTTAACAAGTTCATAACCTCAAAAGTCAAGAAAAAAGCAAAAAAGTTTTGAACTGTTTCTACATACTTTATTCTTCTTCTTTTCTCTTTAAAAGAAAATTATTTTTTTAATTAAAACATATAAGAAAAATGAGTGTTGAAAAACTCCGTGAAGAAATACTGAAGCTTAAAGAAGAGCGCGGTGCGGTGATAATGGCGCATTATTATCAGCGTCCGGAAATACAGGACATAGCCGATTACATAGGCGACTCACTGGCACTGGCCCGGAAGGCCGCCACATTAAAAGACGCCCGTGTGATAGTGCTCTGCGGAGTTTACTTCATGGCTGAGACTGCCAAGATACTTTGTCCGGACAAGACGGTGCTGATACCGGATGCCGAAGCGGGGTGCTCGCTGGCCGACAGCTGCGACGCCACGGAATTTGAGGCATTCATAAAAGAGCATCCGGGCCATACGGTGGTGAGCTATGTCAACACATCTGTTGGCGTGAAGGCACTGAGCGATGTACTGGTGACCTCGTCAAACGCAAAAAAGATAGTGGAGACCTTCCCCAAGGACGAGAAACTCATATTCGGTCCCGACCGCAACTTAGGCAACTACATCAACAGCGAGACCGGCCGTAGTATGCTGCTTTGGAACGGCGCCTGCCATGTGCATGAGCAATTCTCGCTCGAAAAGATACTCAATCTTAAAAAAGAGCATCCCGGAGCCATGATACTGGCCCATCCGGAGTGTAAACGCAGTCTGCTTACTGTGGCTGACAAAGTGGGATCGACGGCGGCGCTTATAAACTTCGCCAAAGAGAGCGATGCCAAAGAATTCATAGTTGCTACGGAGAGCGGCATAATCCATCAGTTGAGAAAAGATTGTCCGGAAAAGACCTTCATAGCCGCGCCGCCGGAGGATGCGGGATGCGCCTGCAACGAGTGTTCATATATGAAAATGGTTACACTTGAGAAGCTTCGCGACTGTCTGAGAGACATGAAGCCGGAAGTGATAGTAGACCCGGAACTCGCTGCGAGAGCAAGGAAGCCCATCGACAGGATGCTCGAGCTTTCGTGAGAAGAAGAGAAAAAGTAGCTAACGATTGAAATTTATATAATTTATTTAATTTATATAACTCCTCTGCAAATAATATGGAATACAATCATAAAGACATAGAAACGCGTCGCCAGCAGGCATGGAAAGACGCCGATCTCTATAAATGCAAGACCGATACGTCCAGGCCCAAATATTATGTGCTGGATATGTTTCCCTACCCTTCGGGTGCCGGACTTCATGTAGGTCATCCCCTGGGCTATATAGCAAGCGACATCGTGGCGAGGAAAAAGCGTCAGCAGGGCTTTAACGTGCTTCATCCCATGGGCTATGACGCATACGGCCTTCCGGCAGAGCAATATGCCATACAGACGGGTCAGCATCCCGAGGTGACGACCTCTCAGAACATTGCCCGCTATCGCTCGCAGCTCGACAAAATAGGCTTCTGCTACGACTGGAGC
>CAYZFL010000141.1:0-6338 GCA_964477785.1 uncultured Bacteroides sp. | reverse complement strand
AGCCCGACGGCTATCTCAACTACATGAAGGGCGCCAACATCGCCGGCTTCATGAAAGTTGCCAACGCTATGATGGGCCAGGGCGTTCTCTGATAATCTCAGAAACACAGACCATAAAATACAGAGACCGCGATTCTTGTCGCGGTCTCTTGCTATTGAATTATATGCAAAGTATTAATTGCTTAAATTCATTACTATGGTGTATGACTATGATAACCCGCTACTGATTTCACTCTATACAAATGATTATATTCATCTTTGATGTTGAGGGTTATTATTTCAGAATTAATTTATTTAATTGGACGTATATTGAAAAACATTCCATACATATTATTCTTAACAAATCCCCATGGTATAATTTTATCAAAATCAACATACCATCCATTACTTGTCCCATTCCAGCCCCAATTACAGAAATAACCTTCTCTTGATGATGTATATTCCGCGTTACTATACATCATGCTGAATGTTCTATAATCCGGAAAGGTCCAGATTTCAGTAGTAGAATAGTTTTCATAATATTGATAACCACTTATTATCCATGCGTGGTAACCTCCTTTTCCATCATTTCTTTCCACATCAGACAGCATTATTACAGGCAAGCCGTCTTTAATATTAGATCTCACATATGACTCCAAAGATGACGTTGAAATATAATTATTAGAATAACCATTTCCTGTTAATGCGTCTGCTATCCCTTTTTCACTAATTCCAGTTGCATCCTTTCCAAAAGTTACATCGGCCATTAATGCTATATCTAATAATAATTTAGCCGATTCTTGAGTTGCAAAATATGGCTCCATAGCAGACCAATTATATTTTTGGGGCCATTTATGATAATACATAAGCTGACCAATGGCTACCGGACCACACCCGGCTTTTGCTCTAATAGAGTCAATTAAAGGACAGTATTCATTGAAAGCCACGCTATTGGAATTCTTTCTTCCTCCGGTCTGTCCCCATTGAGCGTCAAAAAGGAGACCGATTGAACAAGGTTCCGCAATAGACCTTTCCACTACAAAAGTAAGCTCTTTGTATGCTCCCTGATACTCATAATAAATAATACTTTTTGCCCAATTGTCAATTTCCTCAGCATATTCAGAATGTCTCATCTCAAATTCATCTAATGTAAACACCCTTGCGTCGGGAAGAAAATTCCAATGATTTACCGAATCCGAATATAACTTGACTAATACCTTCATCTCTTCGTCAGTGGGCATCGACATGTTGTCGCCCCTACTCTTCGACTTCAATTTCTCAATGTCTGACTTAAGGGTTTCAGTAATGTCATGGTTCTCATATCTCTGCCATAAAGACCTTGCTTTTATCGCTGTTGAGTCCGATTGGTGACTATTAAGATATGACATGGCTTCAAAAGCTTTATCTTTCCAATCGCTAAGCCCGCCTTCGATATTCTCAATATCGAATCTTCCTTTTTCTGAATGTGCGAGAATGGGATAGCAGTTCTTGGATGAACTTAAAACTAAAAATCCATTGTTCGGAAGGAAATTTACGACGTATAACGTTTCTTCTTCCTTGGTGCCGATTGTTGAAATAGAAATTTCATTCGCTCTGGCCTGTGGTCTTCCATTTTCCTTAAGATACCCGGAAATTACTCTTTGAATTTCAAAAGAATTAACTTCAACCGAATCTGTAATCTCTTTTTCTTCTGAAAGATTAGTTTCGTTCCATTCTAATTCTGAATTTTCGTTTTCATTGCAAGAAATCCACAAAAACGAAAAGCTTAATAAAATGCTTGTCAAAAAATAGTTTGTTATTTTTCCCATGGTTAATTAATTTTGAGTTGTTTTATTATTTTTGCAAATTTATGAGAATAAATATTAAATTTCAAAAAAAACTACCAATTTAACAATATTTAACTTTGGAAATTTTAAATAGATGTTCCCTAAGCGTAATTTTGCATCAAATCAATCAATTCTATTAACAGATAATACAACTTTTATGCGAGCAAAATCTTTCTTTAAGAAAATGCAAGGCATCTTCGTTTCCGGGATGTCTGTAGCTTTATGTGCGGTTATGATTGCGGGTTGCAGCAGCAAAGACGATGAGCCTGCCCCCGAACCTAAACCTGAAGAACCAGTAAACAAAGAAAAAATAATATTAGTAAAAAGCCTTTCATTCGACTATGACAAACAGTCCGGATTTTCGATAGATTATTTCTCTGATAAAATTGATAAAATCAAAGCGATAAACTGCGAGAACGGCGCGGTTGTGACCTTTGATGTTCCTGATAAGCCAAAAGAAGGAGACGCCGGCAAAATGATTTACAGCCATGAAGGTAAAGAAACTCAGGTGTCTTTAAAATTCAATACCTTAGGATATGTGAGTCATGCAGAATGCATTGAAAGCGATGGCCCGACTCAGACTTGGGATTTCGATTATAATAAAGACGGATATCTTATCCATTTCAAACGGTCACTCGATAACACGGACGTCAATTTCATTTATGAGAATGGGGATATTATTAAGCTGAGCGTAAAATCTGATAAGAAGGAAACAGACCGCGAAGCTGTCATCACTTATTTCATAGAGAAAAACACACCCGAATTTTTCATCAATAACGAAGGAAATTATTCGTTCATGTTGTATGACTGGTGGTATTGCATAGATCTTGGAGTGATGAATTACGCCGTATTTGACAAGCTCCTGGGTCGATTCACAAAACATCTGCCGGAATCCTATACCGATAACGATGTTTTCGGCAAAAGAAAATATGTCAAAAGTAATACATTTCCGGAAGACCTGACGTATTATTTTGGTTTCAATTATAATAAAGAGGAAAATACGGTAACTTATGACGAGAGAATTTACATCGAAAATATTGAAAAAGAAATTTGAAAAATCAGAAATATATTGATTCAAATCTTTAGATATTTCCGCGTCGGATATTTATCCGGCGCGTTTTTTATGTTTTGCGGGATGGAATTGTATATTTTGCATGATTTCAGATGCTTTTTAAGGCTTGATTCATGAATCGGACATGCTGCGATGTAAAAATATAATTTTACGGTTAAAATCTCGGGGTTGGCTAAAAATTAAAAGCCTGCAGCATTTTCAGACCTGATTCCATAAGCAAACAATATAATTTCTAACCAATAAAAAATCATCGCAAATTTCTTGATATGAAAAAGTCTTTACTATTTGGACTGATGCTATGCGGCACAGGGGCATTTGCTTCTTCACCGGGATACAACGCGCATGTAAGCGCCAATGCCTCGGCATGGCCCGCTTCACAGTCTTTAACAATGTCGGCACCGGCACTCGCACCATCAAGAGCCGACGGCAATGCCGTAGAACTTTTCGGCAACGTGATTCACTCCCAGGGCAGCGGGTCACCCACAACCAATGCTATCTACCAGTTTACATCCACGGCTCCCGAACAATGGAGAGGGGCATCAAGCAGGACGTGAGAGCCAACGGCGGCGGTACCGAGGCCGACGGCAAGTATTGGGAAAACCCAAGGCTGATTGAGGCTATACTTCAAGATGGCCGCGGGCGGTGAGGATGCGGTAGATGAGCTCACGGAAGAGACGCTGGTCGCTGAGTCGCGAGCCCACGCCCTTGCTCATGGCGTCGAATCGCCTCAGGTCAAAGATTATCTCTATTACCATGGCGGCGTTATAACGCTGCATTGCTGCCCTGAAGCGACGCAGAGGGAATGTCGATTTCAGTTTCAGCGCCTGCATCAGCCCATTGTCGCTCTTGTCGGGAGAATACTGGGCCACAAGTAAGTCTGAGAAGAAATTGAAGATTGCCGAGGTAACCATCACCAACGGCGCAGCCTTGGGATTCGAGCGGAAATATTCGGCTATGGTGAAGGCCTTGCGGGCGTCTTTTACGGCGAGAGCGTCGACAAGCTCGAATGAGTTGTATTCCTTGCTTACGCCAATGTTTCGCTCCACGACTTCGGGAGTTACGCGGCCACCCTGTCCCACGATGACCACGAGCTTGTTGATTTCGTTGTACATGCGGCTCACGTCGGTGCCTATGGCCTCCTTGAGCATTTCGAGGGCCTTCGTATCGGCCTGCAGACCCCGGTCGCGCACGAGCTGGGCGATGACGGCACCCATGTTGTATTCGGTAACCTTCTTTGACTCGAAAACAGTGCCTTTTGACCTTACGGCAGGCAGCAGGTCCTTGCCCTTGGCCTTTTCGCCGCGGAAAGAGATTACGAAAACGGTGCCCGGAGTGGGATCGAGCACATAAGCGGCGAGCTTGTTGACCTGATCGGCGCGCATCGACTGAGCTTCCTTGAGGATGACCACCTGCCGGTCGGAAAACATGGAGCACTGACGGCAGGCGTCAATCACCTGATAGGGGTTGAGCTGCTGGGTGCCGTAATATTCGTGAAGGTCGAATTCGCGGTCGGCCTCGGGTATTAGTTCCTCGAAAGCCTCGACGAGACGGTCGGTATAATAGCCTTCCTCTCCGTGGAGAAGAAACACGCCCGAGACATTTCCCGACTTAATCTGACGCAGAAGGGCGTCGAAAGTAAGAGCCGCCATATCAGTCGAATACTCCGGTTATACCCTCATCAACCTCTTCCTGAATCTCCTCACCGAAGAACTCGCCGCCGCAGAGGTTAACATCGGCTGGGAAGGCGAAGCGGGCATTTTCCTTATAATGGAGCTTGGGGTCGTTGTAGACCTTGCGCATAAACTTGCCGTAGATAGGCAGGGCCATCGATGCGCCCTGACCCTGGGCCATGTTGTTGAAGTGGATGTAACGGTCGTCGCCGCCTACCCACACTCCCGAGACGAGGTCGGGCGTGAAGCCCATGAACCAACCGTCGGAGTTGGAGTTGGTGGTACCTGTCTTGCCGCCCATCTGGGCCGTGATATTGTAAGGTGCGCGGCGCAGACGGTTGCCGGTACCGCTGTCGACCACGTTGAGCAGAATCGAGAGAATCCTCCAGTATCCCTGGTCGGTGATTACCTCGGTCTGCACGGGCGTGAAGTCTGAAATCACGTTGCCGTTGGCATCGGCTATGGCGGTGACGAATAGCGGGTCGGTGCGCATGCCCTTGTTGGCGAAGGCGCTGTAGGCCGTAACCATCTCCTTTACCGAGACCTCGCAGGGGCCGAGGCAGAGCGAAATAACGGCGGGAAGTTTGTTTGTGATGCCGTAAGAATGCATGCGGCGGACGAGCTCGGCGGGATTGAGCTGGGCCATGAGACGCGCCGAAATCCAGTTGTTTGAGTTTGTGAGGGCCCATCGCAGGTCGACCATCTCGCCTACCCTCGCGCTGCCGCTGTTGCGGGGAGCCCAGGGACGGCCACCCTCATCTGTAAGAACGGGCTGCTCGTTGAGGAGCTGGTCGCAGGGAGTGAAGCCCGACTCCATGGCGTAGGTATAGAGGAAGGGCTTGATAGTAGAACCAATCTGGCGGCGCCCGGTCGATACCATGTCATATTGGAAGAAATGGAAGTCGGGACCTCCCACGTAAGCCTTGACGAAACCGGTGCGTGCGTCCATCGACATGAATCCGGCGCGCAGGAAGCTCTTGGTGTAGAGTATGGAGTCGCGGGGCGTCATGGCAGTATCGATAGGACCGTGATAGCTGAAGACAGTCATCTCGACGGGCGTGTCGAATTCCCTCATAATCTCGGCCTCTGACTTGCCGTTGAGCTTGGCTACGCGGTGACGCTCGCTCTGTGTTATGGCGTTTTTGATAAGGGTCTGACGCATAGTTGGCGAGAGTTCCGAGGTATTCGAGGTATATGGAGCCGCCTTGCTGCCGCGCTTCTCTGCGAAGAACTGCCGCTGGAGCTCGGTCATGTGCTCGTTTACGGCCTCCTCGGCATAGCGCTGCATCCTTGAGTCGATGGTAGTGTAGATTTTGAGACCGTCGTTGTAGATGTCGTAATACGAACCGTCGGCCTTGGGATTTTTCTCAACCCATCCGAAGAGGGGATTTGTGGCGTAAGCGATTGAGTCATCGACGTATTTCTGCTTGTCCCAGGAGGGATAATCCTCATATTTGGGTTTCTTGGCCGTGAGATAGCGGCGCAGCTCCTCGCGGAAATAAGGAGCGGGGCCTTCGGTATGGCTTACGGGATGGAAGTCGAGTTTGAGAGGCAGTTCCTTTGCTGCGGCAAGCTCCTCGTCGCTGAGAAAGCCGGCCTTGTTCATCTGCTCGAACACTATGTTGCGGCGATTTCTGGCCCTTTCGGGATGCCTTACGGGGTTGTAATAGGACGGATTCTTCACCATGCCTATGAGCAGAGCGGCCTCGGCGAGGTCGAGGTCCTTGGCTTCCTTGTTGAAGTAGACCTTGGCCGCCGACTTGATGCCCACGGCGTTGTAGAGGAAGTCAAA
>CAYZFL010000140.1:0-6374 GCA_964477785.1 uncultured Bacteroides sp. | reverse complement strand
TGAGAAGTTAGAAAGAGAAGTTAAAAGGCTTAGTAAACAAATTGAAGATAAAATACAGTTATTTAATCCTCATGTCATCATTCTTGATTTTCGCTTAATGGAAGATATAGACGCGGATGTAAAAGATGACATGAAACAAGTTAGCGGATATAAGATACTATCTAAAACGATAAAAGGAAACTACATTAATCCTCTATCCTCATATGGCAGACAAGTCATTGTATTTACAGCCACAAGCAGAATAGAAAACATTCTTATGCTTCGAGAAGGGAATGCAGATGGGTTCATACTAAAGGAAAAGCCGGAGAATTACAATGGGAAGGAAATCACAAAGCAAGTAATCTCCAAAATGATTTCCACGATTGACACAGCTATCAATCGCGCAAACTTTCTAATTCCACTGAATGAAAAGCTGTGCGAATTGGAGAGTCTGAATGTTTCTTCGATTTCGGGGTTGAAAGAAACAATCAATACTGTATTGGAATCGGTAAGGATTATTACTCAGAGTAATAGCCTCAATGATGGCACATTAAAGCTCACGTATCTTGATTTATTTAGCATCTTAGAGAATTTAAAGCCTTCACACATAAAAAATATGAATTCCTACATCCAGGGAAACGCCCCCAATGAGATTCTTAGATATTGGAACAATATTGATGAAATGAGAAACGCATTGGCTCATGGTGATAGGAATGTTAAAATTAATGGTAAAAAGGAACAAATATCAGTAGCGATAATTCAGGAGTGGCAAATTAAATTATGCGATTTTATTAAAAAGGTCATCGCTCATCAACTGCGCAATAACAAGTAGATATGCATTTAACCTCATCCCAACAATCTGCCATTGCAGCCTTCAAGGAGTTTCTTGATGGGGATGCACAAGTTTTTATACTCAAGGGCGAGGCCGGTACAGGTAAGACCACGCTTGTTGCGGAATTTCTGAAGATTCTCGAGGCGCAGAAGCGTGAGTATGGGTTGATGGCACCGACCGGGAGAGCCACTTATATCATCGGTAGTAAGACGGGCAAAGTAGCATCGACAATCCATCGAGGAATATATGGCTTGTCGAAACTGAAATCTACAAGCCAAAATAAAGAAGATGAGGATGACGGCGGTTTGCATTTGAGGTTCGGATTGAAAGTGAATGAAGCCGCGCTCAATGCGGTCTATATAGTTGATGAATCATCGATGATATCGGATGCTTATTCGGAAAACGAAGCGTTCTCGTTTGGCTCCGGATGCTTGCTGACAGACCTTTTTGAGTTTGCAAGAGGACGGAAGATTGTTCTTGTTGGTGACTACGCTCAGTTGCCTCCCGTTGGTATGAATTTCTCGCCTGCCCTTGATAAGGAATATATTGAAGATAAATTCAATTGTACAGTTGATGAGTTTATACTCCGAGTGGTTCTTCGCCAAGCCGAAGGAAGCGTAATGCTGTCAAATGCAACTAAGATACGAGATTCCATTGAGAGAAAAACGTTCGTTGAATTCAAACTTGATAATGGAGAAGATTCGGTAGCTGAGGATATTGATTTGCTCACTCCATATTATCAACTGTCGGCAGATAGGCCGTGTGTTAAAGCCGCCGTGATTGCCTTTAGCAATAGGCAAGCATTGGATTACAATCTCGCAATCCGTCGGCATTATTTCGGGGAGGACGCTCCGCGCCTCAAGTCCGGTGATCTTATGGTGATTTGCCGTAATAACTATTCTCATGAATATGAACTATTCAACGGCAATATAGTACAAGTTGAAGCATGTCAACCTGATGAAGACGTAACTGCCAGGCAGGTGAGAGTAAAGTTGGGGAAGAATCGCATTGAACAAGTAGAGCTACGATTCAGACGCGCCACAATATGTTTTGCTGTAAATGGCAAACGTGTTTCTTTGAATGTGATGTTGCTCGACAATTTCCTCGATGATCCTTCAGGATCAGTCGGTGGCCTTCTTGCTCGCGCACTTATCGTAGATTTCAACAACAGGCTGCCACTTGACTTGAAATCCCATCAGAATGAAATCCGGAGATTACTCCGAGCAAAAGAAAAACTTATCGTTGAGCAGCAGGAACTACGCGATAGGTATATAAATCTTCTGAATAAAGATCCATATTATAACGCTGTAATCTGCAAATACGGGTATGCCATGACGTGCCATAAAGCGCAGGGTGGCGAATGGGAGAATGTCTTTGTGGATATGTGTCGGTTCGGTGGTACGGCCAACGAAGATTATTTCCGCTGGGCTTACACCGCCCTTACTCGTGCAAACAAACGTATATGGCATTTCCGTTCTCCTGATTTTAACTACATCAGTAATCTTGTAGTTGAGGAGATAAAGCCATCGGCCAATATAAAGATCAGTAACTACTCCGGCGATGGCAATTTCTGCAAGTCAAGGTTTGAACGATTGAGCAACCTTGCCCTGTTAAATGACCTATCTATAAGCGAGGACAGATCCAAGCAGTATCAGCATATTATCACATTTGCTGACAAAAATGGAGATTCAGCAATATTCCAACTGTGGTATAAAGCAAAAGGCTATAGTGCAAAGGATGTGCTCTTGTCTTCAACATCGGAGGAGCTGACGGCTTTGTGCACTTCATTGATTGACGCTTCCTATGCTCCGGAAGGTGTCCCTTTCTCAGCTCCCGGCAGACCGTTTGCTGAAAAATTAGTGAATTTTGTCAAGAGCCAGATAGAAGAGGTCGGAATTCAGTTACTTGATATCACTCAGGAGAATTATCAAGATGTGTTCCACCTGAAAACAGACGGCATTGCTCAAATAGGCTTAACCTATACCTCAAAAGGCAATTATACCTATATGAGATTAACCAGCTCACTTGGAGCTCTTGACTCTAAACTCAAGGCTCTGAGAGAAAGATTCATTTAAAAATCCCATACCAACTCAAGATTATGACAATTAAAGAGATTACGGCTCTTCGTAAGTCCGGCCATCTTAAAGAAGCATTAGATGCAGCCGAAATGGAATTCGCACAAAGCGTCAACAAATACACTGTTGGAGCCTTGTTTTGGTGCTTAAACGATCTTTACAAGCAACAAAACAGCAATGACGCAGTTGCAACAATAGAGCGCATGAAGTCTCTATACAATGATTATTGCGTTGGTGATGAGTATATGCTCAAAGCTCTTGCTTCAGCAGAACGTCAAAGTTTGCCACATTTCCAAAAGATAAGAGAAGCCGTTGAAAAAGCAAAAAGTGGTGCTGACGCTATCTCAGCGCATCAACAAGCAACTGTATGGTATAACGAAGGTCAACTTGATGGTCAATTGTATTCGGATTTCGGTTGGCTTACTTATTATGCACTTAAGCAGACCCCTCTCGGCGAAGCTCAGAAGAGGAAAGTGCTACTCAACCAATATCTTCAATTAGATTTGCCCAAACCATCCATTCTTCATTCACTTATTCTTGGTGAAGCGATAAAAGTCGAGCAGAACACACCTCTACAGTTCCGCATTCGAGATTTTGTCCGTATCTGGGGACTGGAGAATCTTCGTGAAGATGATTGGGAACAGTATCGCACACAGGAAGGCAACACTTTGCCCTCTACAATTGAGAAACTCATTGGAGTCTATGCGAAAGAGCTGAAGACTGATGGAGTTGAGGCATCAGAGGATTTTAGCCAATTGGTTGATAAAGCTCTTGCAAAATATCCCAAAAGCCAAAACATGCCTTATTTCAAGGCGACAGTGCTCCTCTCTCAAGGCAAGGTTCAGGAGGCGTTGAATTATTATAAGAACTTGATTCTACAATTCCCGTCAAAATTCTATTTGTGGGATCAGACAGCCGAGTTGGTTGAGGATATTGACACGAAGATTGGATTACTGTGTAAGGCTCTTACCAGTGGTGCGGATGATGAATTCCTCGGAAATGTACGTCTAAGACTCGCGGCTTTGTTATATCAGAAAGGAATGGGGAAAAACGCAAAATTTGAGCTTGAAAGATATAGAGAAACTTACCGGAACAAAGGATGGAGCCTAAAACCCGAATTCTGGCAAGTATATAATCAGGTAAACTCGGCCGAAAAGGCCATTGACAACAATATTCTCTATTCTGAATATGCTGTCAAGGCTGATGAATTCATTTATAGCTCATTGCCCGCTGTAGTTGCCGTAAAGGTTGCTGAATCTCAGGGTGAAGATCGTAATCACCCCGGACGCAAAATCACAACATGGATTCTTCGCACAGCCAATGACACTGTAAGATTGCGAAAACCTGCTAAATTCCGCCTGAATAGGCGCACTCCCAATGGAGCAATCTTCGATGTAAAGCTTCATGATGGAAAGATTGTTTGGATTAAAGAACATATCGGCAGTTTATCGGAATCATGGCTTAAAGAAATAAGCGGTGAAGTACATTCGCGTACCGACAGAAATGGAAAGAAGTATGCAATAGTATCCGGATCATATATTGGAGAGAGCTTATTGAAAGGAATCAATGACGGCGAACGAATAAAAATCCTTTCCATTCAGCAAAAAGAGGGACGTTGGTCGGCTATATCAATACTAAAATCATAAGGATATCCAGAATGCCTGCGACTAAAAATGCAATGACCCGTTACGCGTTGATTGACAGAATGCTTGCCAATCGTACTATGCCATATTCTATTCAGGACATAACGGATACATTAAATGAAAAATTGCCTGAATGCGGTCAAAAATCTATCTCTAAACGATGTGTTGAAAAAGACTTGAATTACTTGGAGTATGACAGTCCTTTCGATGTTGAAATAGAAGAATATTGGATTGATGCGTCAGATAAGAATGACCGGCCATATAGAAAACGTTGTATTCGATATGCAGATCCCACATTCTCTATATTTAAGCCAAAACTGACGGATGATGAAAAAACAGTATTGTCAACTGCTCTTGAGGTACTTGGAAGTTTCGAGGGCCTTGATAATTTTGAATGGCTCAATGATTTAAAGAATCGGCTTAATTTGGAAGAACACGAGCCAATCATCTCTTTATCCAAGAATTTGCTCACGAATTCGACGCTCATTGCGAGATTATTCACTGTTATCAAGCTTAAACAAGTTATAAGTCTGAAATATCATACATTTCAGGATAACGAAATTCGCAGTGTAAGCATATCACCATATTTACTTAAGGAATACAACAATCGGTGGTTTCTAATTGCGTCAGCCTCAGATTCCGGACGAGTATTGACATTCCCATTGGATCGAATAGATAATTTCAGTTATAACTCCGGTGACAAATATATGTCAGCTCCTGATGACTTATATGAGCGATACGAGGAGATAATAGGGGTTACATATTTAGATAATAGTCCACTTCAAGAAATTACATTCTGGGTATCAGATAATTCCAAAAATTATGTAATAACTAAACCAATTCATGGTTCTCAGAAGACTATTAGAGGAGAAATAAACTCACAACTTCGCAGTACCTATCCTTCCCTCAAAGATGGGCAATTCTTTCAGATTGAGTGCAGAGAGAACTATGAACTCATCCGTGAACTTACCTCCTTCGGCCCGGAACTAGTGGTGTTGTCTCCAGCTAAACTTAAGCATAACATACAAAGTCAATTGAAAAGCTCATTGCTACAATATAAGCTCATATAAAAGCTCATTTATTGCCGATAATGATTAAATTTCAATTAGATTGTACTCAGTTGCTGGTAGTAAATATTTAGCCGCAGCTTCATAATCCTGATTTTTGACTAAATTCGCGACTAATTTCTGTGCATCGTTGTATGACATCCCATATGGAAACGATTTTCCATCAAATTTTGCGACTTCTCCATCCGGATTTACAGATACTCGAAATGTCCTATCTTTAACATAATTTATAAAGGTTTTAACATCCATATCTCGTGTAAAGAATCGCTCACCGTTCTTTCTGATTGTTTCGCCTGAGCACAAGCTAAGCGTTTCACAACGTATAAAAACTTCTGTAAGTTGACTATACCATATCGTATGATTGGGATTATCATTGACATAGAATTCAGCATTTCTTGAAGTCTCTTGCTTTAAAGAAAGTCGGATTATACAATTATGGTCAAGCCATCTTTGCTCTTGACAATCCCATGAGTGGTTTTTCTTTTTAGTCCAGCTAATTGCAGCTGAAAAGCTTGGATATTTACTTTTCATTATCTTGATTGATAGCAATTGCACGTAATATGCACGTAAAAATTAAAAGAAGCGACTTAACTTGGTGATGCTCACCTTATTAAGTCGCTTTCGCTGTGCCCAGAACAGCGACACGAATATTACTTGAATTTACCTAAAAAGTTTTACGGTAAAACCATGTGAAAATCAATATTATTATGCTGTTTATCAGCGTGTTATATATGCATAGCTGCAATACTTAATTTGTCGTCAAAGATACTTATTGAAT
>CAYZFL010000139.1:0-6394 GCA_964477785.1 uncultured Bacteroides sp. | reverse complement strand
TAATAGTCGGAGCTCCGGTCGTCCCCGAGGCTTTTGGCCGTCGTGGACGCTTTTGTTTCTCCCTGTCCGTCTTCAGTCTTTTCCGCTTTCATCGCCGCCGCCGCGGGTCGTTCTCAAAAGCGAGTGCAAAGTTAGACACTTTTTCTCCAAACACCAAATTTTTCTACAAAAAAAAGTGTTTTACAACATCAATTTAACATTCATTTGCAAATAAGTGGCCGAATTGGGGATTTTTTTAGGGTCTATGGGTCATACTGTGTCTATTAGTCCCTATTAAACTAATTAGTCCTATTGAAGCCACCAAAGCCATTATAGCCACATGCGAAATCAGAGGCATCTGTGGCATAAGGGAAAACTGAGGCAATCTGAGTCATGAGTGAAATCCGAGCAATCGGAGGCCATCTGAAAGAGCCGGGATAGAGTTGATGATTTAACTTTTTCGCATGTTTTTGGTTATTATTAATGTGTAAACGGATTTTTTTAGTAATTTTGCCGCTTGAAATCGCCAACCGGTGGTTTCTCGTTGCATAATTGACATTAAATTTATTGATGAGCAAGATAAAAAATTTAGTAATCGTCGAGTCTCCTTTCAAGATACATTCCATTGAGAAGTATCTCGGCAGTGACTATAAAGTGATGTCGAGTGTGGGCCATATCCGTGATTTGCAGAAGAAACATTCGGGCATCGATATAGAAAACGGCTTTACACCCTTATATGAGGTGCCGGAAGATAAAAAAGATCTTGTAGCGAAACTCAAAAAGGCAGCATCGGAAGCAGACAAGGTATGGCTCGCGACTGATGAGGACCGCGAGGGAGAGGCCATTGCCTGGCATCTTTATGAAGTGCTTGGGTTAAAGCCGGAAAATACCAAACGAATTGTATTCCACGAAATTACCGAGCCGGCGCTCAAAGAAGCAATAGCCCATCCGCGGGAAATAGACAAATCGCTTGTCGACGCCCAGCAGGCCCGCCGCGTACTCGACCGCCTCGTAGGTTTCGAACTTTCGCCCGTACTCTGGAAAAAGATAAAGCCGGCATTGTCGGCAGGCCGCGTACAGTCGGTGGCTGTAAGACTGATAGTAGAACGCGAAAACGAAATAAAAAACTTCAAATCAGAGCCATACTACCGCATCACTGCGGTAATAGACGACGGAAAAGGCAATAAATTCCGCGCAGAATTAGGTCACAGACTTGCCGACAATGTTGCGGCAAAAGTTTTTTTGGAGAAATGCAAGGGAGCGGAATACGAGATTGGCGAAGTTACGGTAAAACCGATGAAAAAATCGCCCGCACCGCCCTTCACGACCTCTACCCTTCAGCAGGAGGCAGTGAGAAAATTAGGTTTCACCGTATCACAGACCATGATGGTGGCCCAGAGGTTATATGAGAACGGACATATAACCTATATGCGTACCGACTCGCTCAATCTCTCGGAGGTTGCACTCAAGGACCTGTCAAAACTCATCAAAACGAAATTAGGTGAGAACTATCTGAAAATAAGGCATTACCATACAAATTCCAAGGGCGCTCAGGAGGCGCACGAAGCCATAAGGCCCACCTACCCCGAAAAAACCACAATTGACGGGACAGCTCAGGAAAAGAGGCTTTACGAGCTTATCCGCAAGCGCACCATCGCCTCACAGATGGCAGACGCCGAGCTTGAAAAGACGACAATAGATATAGAAATAAAGCCTGCCACAAATGCCCAGACCGATACAGAAAAAAATCAGGACAAACTGAGTGCATACGGCGAGACAATCAAATTTCCAGGCTTCCTGAAAGTATATTCCGAGGACGCGGAAGAAGGCGCATCGGCCGGAACCATAAGCTCGTTCGGAGCCCAGATACTGCCCCAGCTCGAGGCCGGACAGAAAGTCAACGCCGAAGAAGTGACAGCCACCCAGCGTTTTACCCAGCATCCGTCGCGTTACAAAGAAAACGATCTGGTAAAAAAGATGGAAGAACTGGGCATAGGCCGCCCCTCGACCTACGCCACCACCATCTCTACCATTCAGCAGCGCGAATATGTGGTGAAGGGCACAAGCGAAGGTGAGCCGCGAGACATCGAGATACTGACCCTGAAAAACGGCAAAATCACGAGCAAAACCAAAACCGAGAAAACCGACTCGGAGAAAGGCAAGCTCATGCCCACTGACATAGGCGTGGTAGTCAACGACTTCCTCACCGAATATTTCCCCGAGATACTCGACTACAACTTCACGGCCAAGGTCGAGAGCCAGTTTGATCTCATAGCGCAGGGCGAACTGCAGTGGAACTCGGGCATCGCCAATTTCTACAAAGTGTTCCATCCTGAGATCGAGCGCACGCTCAACCTCCAGCTCGAGCACAAGGTAGGCGAGCGACAGCTTGGCCTCGACCCGAAGACCGGACAGCCCGTGACCGTCAAGATTGGCCGGTATGGACCATTGGTACAGATTGGCGACACAAATTCTGACGAGAGGCCGAAATTCTCGCCCCTCCGTCCGGGTCAGTCGGTATCGACAATCACCCTTGAAGATGCATTGAAACTATTTGAATATCCCAGGGCCATAGGCGAATACGAAGGCAAGGAAGTGAGCGTCAATGTTGGCCGTTTCGGTCCTTACGTAAAACATGACGGCAAATTCGTGTCGATACCCAAAGACCTCTCGCCCGAGACCATCGACCTCGACGAAGCCATAGAGCTGATAAAAGCCAAGGCCGAGGCCGAGAAGAAAAAAATAGTGAAAATCTACGACGAAGAGCCCGAGCTGCACCTTCTCAACGGCCGTTACGGCATCTACCTGGCATACAAAGGTCAGAACTATAAGATACCCAAGACAGTGGCCGACCCGGCGTCGTTGAAATATGAAGAGGCAAAGAAAATAGTTGAGGACGAGGCCAACAAACCGGCCAAAGACCGCAAGAGCACCGCAAGAAAAGCCACCCCCAAAGCTCCGGCTAAGACAGCTTCCAAGGCGACGGCAACCAAGACGACAGCCAAGACTTCGGCGACAAAAACCAAAGCCAAGGCTCCAGCTAAAGAAGCGACCTCGAAAACGGCCAAAGGCGCAAAATAAGCCTCTTGCAAGATTTACTTCTTAAAAGCTAAAAAATGAGTCAGAGAAAAAATCTTCCGACCAAGCCGGGCGGCGAAAAATCTGCCGGCAAACCGGATGCCATAAAAAGCCTGACGGTGATGTTGCCGTCTGACAAAGAATCGATAGGTCTGATGGAGTTTCTGATACAGGAACTTCCCGACATTAAGCGCACCAATATAAAGGAGCTGCTCAAATACGGTCAGGTAATGACCGGCGGCGCACAGGTGAGCCAGTTTGACATCCAGCTCAGTCACGGCGACGAAGTATTGGTAAACTTCACACGACCCTTCCAGACATTCTCCCATCCGAGGCTCAAAATCGTATATGAGGACGACGACATCATAGTTGTGAACAAAGGCTACGGACTGCTGTCGGTAGGATCCGAGCGTATAAAGAGTAACATTCCCACGGCCTATTCCCTGCTTTACGACTATCTGAAACGCAAGAATCCGGCCAACAAGATATTTGTTGTACACCGTCTTGACCAGCATACGTCCGGGCTGATGATGTTTGCCAAAAAAATAGAGGCCAAGGAAAAGATGCAACACAACTGGAACAACATGGTGCTCGACCGGCGTTATGTGGCCGTTACCGAAGGCGCACCAGAGCCTGAAGAAGGTAAGATCGAGAGCTGGCTGGCCGAGAATTCGCAGCACGTGGTATATTCTACCGAGAGAAACGTACCGGGTGCCAAGCAGGCAGTCACATATTATAAAACCATGGGCAAAAGGGGACAGTATGCGCTTGTAGAGCTGAGTCTTGCCACCGGAAGGAAAAACCAGATACGCGTACACATGGCCGAGAACGGGCATCCCATAGCCGGCGACCGCAAATATGGAGCCAAAACGGCGCCCATAGGACGTCTGGCCCTTCATGCGCGCACGCTGAGATTCATACATCCCACCACACGCAAGGACATGAACTTCAACGCTCCTATCCCCGACTCGTTCCGCCGTCTGGTCTGAGTCAGACAAATCATGCCGGTAGAAGTATATATAATATTGAGTATCGCCGCGGCGATGGTGATAGGCCTCATGGCGTTGCCGTCGCGGAGGGGGCATGCGCGCCAGTTTTATGCCCAGGGCATTCTCACCGAAGAGCTGCCCGACTATCCCTCGGTGGAGATAAGAGTGCTTGACGACGGCACTGTAAGACTCACGCGACGCGGTCTCGAACCATTGTCGGAAAACTCTGAGGTCAATATCTCGGCTGAAGTCATAGGCTTTAACGTGGCGATAAAAGAGCATATTATAGAGCGAATGGGCATAGGAGCAGAAAATCAGGCAGAGTTTCGTCTCAAGTTCTTCGGGTGCGAAAGATACCACATCAGCTACACCGCCGACCGCGGGCAGGGTTTCTGCGCATTCACGCTCAACATAAAGCCGGGAATAGTCTCCGACAAGCCCCTCACATTATAATATAAGAGGGTTTCGGCCTTCCGGCAGATGATTTCGGGCCAAAATAAGGATAAAATCGGCCATAATCGCTTGAAAATTTGCATAGAAAAAGAAAAAGTCGTAACTTTGCGAGCCATTACGTAAAGACCCGCCTTACCAGCGGTATTATTTAACCGGTTAAACCACAGAATACTAAAGAAATGAAACAAGACATTCATCCTTCCAACTATCGCGAAGTTGCGTTTAAAGATATGTCAAACGAAGAGGTGTTTATCACCCGCTCGACCGTTGCAACCAAAGAAACCATCGAAATCGACGGCAAAACCTATCCTTTGGTAAAGCTTGAAATCACCTCGAGCTCACACCCCTTCTTCACCGGCAAGCAGAAACTCGTCGACACCGCAGGTCGCGTCGATAAGTTCATGAGCCGTTACGGCAACCGCATGAAAAAAGCCTGAGCGATAATTCAGGAATAAAGGAATCAGGCCCCCGAGCGAGACGTCGCCCGAGGGCTTTTTAATTTATGGCAAGTTCATAGCCTTAACAATTTTTGTGAGGCAGAAGGAAAATAATGACTGGCGAGGGGTTGAAAAATCGGGATTAAAATCCTAACTTTACAAACCAAAACAGGAAAAACAAATCCGACATGTCAGACCAGAATATCACCAATATATCAGAACATACTACAGACAACACGGCAACGGCTGAGAGGCCGATGAAATTCGTGCATCTGCATGTGCATACACAATATTCCCTGCTCGACGGACAGGCGTCGGTCGAAGCGCTCGTCGACAAAGCCATCGACGACGGCATGCCGGCCATGGCCATCACCGACCACGGCAACATGTTTGCGATCAAGGAATTTCTCAACTATTTAGGCAAGAAAAAAGGCAAACTCGAGAAAAAGCTCAAGGAGTTGGAAGGCAAAGTGGCCGAAGCCGGCGACGACGAAATGAAAAAAGCCGAGGCCGTGGCGAAACTCGAAAAGACTCAGGAAACCATGCGCCGTCTCGACAATTTCATGCCCATAGTGGGATGCGAGATGTATGTGGCGCTCGAAGACCTGCATACCCATGTCGACAAAAAAGACACGGGACGTCACCTCATTGTGCTCGCCAAGAACCTCAAAGGCTATAAGAACCTCATAAAGCTTGTCTCGCAGGGATTTACCGAGGGCTTCTACTCTCATCCGCGTACCGACAAAAAGCATCTCGCAGAGCGGAGGGAGGGTCTGATAATCTGTTCGGCCTGTCTGGGTGGCGAGATTCCGCGACTGCTCCAGGCCGGCAAAGACGAAGAAGCCGATGCAGCCGTTAAATGGTGGAAAGACACATTCGGCGAAGACTACTACCTTGAGCTGCAGAGGCATAAATCCACCGAGCCAGGACGTGCGCAGGATGTTTACCGCGTGCAGAAAGAAATCGAGCCCAAAATAATCGCCCTGGCAAGGAAATATGACATCAAGCTTGTATGCACAAACGACTCGCACTTCGTGAACGAGGATGACGCCGAGGCACACGACCGTCTCATCTGCCTGTCGACCAACAAACTGGTGACCGACACAAACCGCATGACCTACACCAAGCAGGAGTGGTTTAAAAGCACCAAGGAGATGAGCGATCTCTTCGCCGACATACCCGAAGCGCTTGAAAACACGCTCGAAGTGGCCTCGAAAGTGGAGAAATACTCCATCGACCACGCGCCCATCATGCCCTTCTTCGAGATTCCCGCCGACTTCGGCACCGAAGAGGAATACCGCAGCCGACTCACCGAAAAAGACCTTTTCGACGAATTTACGCAGGACGAGAACGGCAACGTGGTGCTCTCGCAGTAAGATGCGGAGAAAAAAATCAATAAACTCGGCGGCTATGAAAAGCTCTACCGCATAAAATTCGAGGCAGACTACCTCAGGAAAC
>CAYZFL010000138.1:6121-6404 GCA_964477785.1 uncultured Bacteroides sp. | reverse complement strand
GATGCTCTTGTTGCTGACGATGCCGCCAAGGGAGATAACGGCAATTTCGGTTGTACCACCGCCTATGTCGACGATCATGTTGCCTTCGGGAGCTTCGACGTCGAGGCCGATACCGAGTGCGGCGGCCATGGGTTCGTAAATCATGTAGACGTCTCGGCCGTCGGCGTGCTCTGAAGAGTCGCGCACGGCGCGGATTTCAACCTCGGTCGAGCCGGAGGGTATACCCACAACCATGCGGAGCGAGGGAGAGAACCAGTTGTTTTTGGTGCTTGCCTTCTTCACA
>CAYZFL010000138.1:0-6111 GCA_964477785.1 uncultured Bacteroides sp. | reverse complement strand
GGTGCGGATGCCGGGGTGGCCCTTGCCTTCCATGAGGTGGGCTTCGTGACCGACGGCGATGAGCTTGTCGGTGCGGTTGTCGAGTGCCACGATAGAGGGTTCGTTGATAACTATCTTGTCGTTATGGATGATGATAGTATTGGCGGTACCCAGGTCGATAGCTATTTCTTTTGTAAGGGAGAAAAGTCTCATTTCTGTTTAGAATTTCGAGGAGAAGGTTTGAAGAATATTTGTAAGGAAGAGGGAAAATCAATGACGGAAGTGGCGGAAACCGGTCATGCACATGGTGATGCCATGCTCTTTGCAGAAGTCGACCGAGTCGGTGTCACGGATAGAACCGCCGGGCTGAATCACCTTGTCGATACCTTCTTTCCATGCCATTTCAACGCAGTCGGCGAAGGGGAAGAAAGCGTCGGAAGCCATGGTAGCTCCTTTGAGGCTGAAGCCGGCACGTTTTGCCTTGTCGATAGCGTGCTGGAGGGCGTCGACACGGGATGTCTGACCCACGCCGGAGCCAAGAAGCTGGCCGTTTGCGGCGATGACGATAGAGTTGCTGCGCGAGTGTTTTACGATTTTGTTAGCGAAAAGCATATCGTCGATAACTTCGCGGGGGAGCCCCTGACCGGACACGAGCTTTAGGTCTTCGGCACATTCCACTTTAACGTCGGCAGGCTGCATGAGCATGCCGTTGAGAGCGGTGCGGACCATAACGGACGATGGTTTCACTGCCTCGTTCCTGACGAGCACGATGCGGTTTTTCTTCTGAAAGAGGATAGCGAGAGCGTCGTCGGTGTAAGCGGGAGCGATGATAACCTCGAAGAAAATCTTGCCTATCTCGGCTGCCGCCTCGGCGTCGATTTCCTTGTTTGAAACGATGATGCCGCCGAAAGCTGAGAGAGGGTCTCCCTCGAGGGCCTTGCGCCAGGCTTCGACAACTGTTCCGCGCACTGCGAGACCGCAGGCATTGTTGTGCTTGAGCACGGCGACGGTGGGTTTCTCTGTGCCGAATTCGTCGATGAGCCTTACTGCGGCGTCGATGTCGAGCAGGTTGTTGTATGAAATCTCCTTGCCGTGAAGCTGGGTGAACATCTTGGCGAAGTCGCCGTAGAAAGCGCCGGGCTGATGGGGGTTCTCGCCGTAGCGGAGAAGCATCTCGCCATCGGTAGCCACGCGGAGGTGAGAGGGGAGTGTATCGGGCCTTACTTCGCCTGCAAACCAGTTATATATCGCCGAGTCATAGCGGCTTGAAACCGCAAAAGCCTCAGAAGCGAACCATCTGCGCTCGTCGAGAGTAGATTCGGCACCTTTTTCTGCGAGAATCTGAGCCAGAGCACCATACTGATCTTTAGAAGCGACGATTACTACATCGTTGAAATTTTTAGCGGCGGCGCGTATCAGAGAGATACCGCCTATGTCGATTTTTTCGATGATGTCTTGGGGAGTAGAACCTTCAGCAGCCACAGTGGCCTCGAAGGGATAGAGGTCGACGATTACCAAATCGATTTCCGGGATCTCGAACTGACGGGCCTGAAGCTTGTCACCGTCGTTTTCGCGACGCTGGAGAATGCCGCCGAAAACTTTGGGATGAAGTGTCTTTACGCGGCCTCCGAATACAGAGGGATAACCGGTGAGGTCTTCGACAGCCGTGCAGCTGTGGCCTAATTTCTCAATGAATTCTTTAGTTCCGCCTGTGGAAAGGAATTTTACGCCGTCGGCGGCGAGGCGGTTGATTATCTCATCAAGTCCGTCTTTGTGGTATACTGAAATCAGAGCAGTTCTGATCTTTTTTGGGTCAGCCATTTTTGTATGCAGATAGTGATTTTGGTCGATTATTACCGTAATTGTTTATCAAAGCACAAAGTTACAAATTTTTTGTCAGTATAAAGGCAAAAATGGGTAATAGGAGTCAGAAATATTTTTAAAAATTTTTAAACGGCATGAGTCGGCATGGCCCGTGATAAATAAATGGACAAAAAGGCCGGCATGACAATCGCGTCATTCCGGCCTTTTGAAATTTTTAATTTAAAACCTAATTTATGAAAAAAATATTATCATTTCCTATTCTTCTTGATTATTGGCCGACGGGGCCAGGGAAATCATAATATTCCGCGGAGCTTCAGAATTTGTAGCCGGCGGATATCACGATAGAACTGTAATGATCGGAAACTTTGGCCGTGGGAGCTTTGAGACCATCAAAATCAGTATATCCGTGGAAGGTCGATTTCTCAAGCTTGTAAACGTATGCGGCATCCACATACCAGCCACCGGAATGGTAGCCGAGGCCGCAGGAGACGCCCTGTGAATTTTTGGCGAAGCGATAGCTGGGATCGGTCCCGGCAGTGAAAACCTGAATGTTGCCGTCGGCCGCTTCTGATTTAACGTTTGTGCTTTTGAAGTTATAACCGGCGCGGAGGCTGAACTGCGGGGTGAGGCGGTATTCGGCACCGACGCGGAAGATGTGGCTGCCCTTGAAATAGTCGCGAACATCCTGATTAACGGCATCCATAGCAGAAAATTCGTCATAGCCGGTCTGCTCATCGACATGCATCTTGTCGTAAGCCTGATATTCATAGTCGAAGCTGAGAATGGCATCCGAGCCGATCACGCCGGCTATACCTGTGAGAACGCGCCAGGGGGTGCGCATCTTCCAGTCATAGGCGCCCACTTCTGTATATTCGTTGCCGGCGAGGGGATTGCCTTCACCCTGGTCGTCGGCAGGGTTGAAATAGCTGTAGTCGACCTCGGCGTCGTAGGTAGTGGTGACGTTGTACCAGGTAGGAGTATGGAAAGCGAGACCTATGCGCAATTCATTGACCGGTTTGAAGATAAGGCCAAGCTTGAGGTCCCATCCCGTACCGGTGATATGCTTGCGGTTGTAGAGGTCGAAGCCTGCGTTACCGGTTACGAGCGCGCCATCTTTAGTAGGCACGAGAGCCTTCTCCATGCTTTCGCTGTAATAGACGTCGCGGCGGTAGTCAAGGTCGGTGACTCCTACGCCGATACCCCAGTAAACCATGTCCTGAATGTTGCCGCCGAAGTTAAACGAATACTGGTCGATGTAACCGTGGTCGCGGGCTACGTATTCGGCGTCGCCGGTGGTGCCGTTCTGGAAGAGTCCTACATAGTTCCCGCCGTTGACGGGATTTATCATGTATGCGCTGTAGCTGAGAATCGAAAGCCAGTCGAGGCGGGAATCGAAATAGGGATTGTATGAATCTGTAAATTCCATGTCGGCGGGATCGATATTCTGCGAAAAAGCGGCGACATAGTTCGACAAAGATGTGTTGGTAGGGATATTGTATCCTTTTGTGATATGGTCAAAGGATTTCAGACGGCCATATGACACACCCCAGTTGAAAGTTCTCATGGGTCCGTCGAGCCTAACTGTACCGACATAACCGAAGTTGTTGCAGAACGCCTTGGTCTGGCTGTCCTTTAGGGTGTAGCCGGGAGTCGAGGTCTTGTAACTGCGGAGATCGATGTCGAGTGTCGCGCCGATTTCGGAATAGCGGTAAATGCCTATGCCTCCGGGGTTCTGGGTTAGGGTGGACAGGTCACCGCCCAAAGCGGTAAATGCGCCGCCCATAGACATGAAGCGTGCCGTGCCGCGTAAATCATTGCTTGAAAGAGTGTAAGCGTCGATAGCGCTCTGTGCCGAGAGAGACTGAGCTCCCGCAAGGGTACAAAGGGCTGCAGATGCTGCCGCGATGGCTTTGATTCTATTGTATTTCATAGTTTTAAAGCGTTTACTATGTTAGTTTGAAACGTGTCGTCAGAAATATAACGGCTTAAAAAACGAGAAGGTTTGGGGTAAAAAGGCTGCTCCGGCCGCTTTATGAGAAATTCAAGAGCCGGAGAAAGGATGATTAATGTCTGCCGCGAGAACCGCCGCCACCACCTCTGGAGCCGCCACCACCGAAGCTTCCGCCGCTGCTGCGGTAGCTACCGCCTCCGCTGCTTCTATAGCTGCTACCATTGTTGCCCGGGCGGCTATAGCCGGGCTGGCTGTATGAACGGTTTGAGCGTGTGTCTCGGTTATATACTCTGTTGCGGGTAGAAGTATTGCGGATGGCACGGTTGGAGGGAGTGGAATAGGAGTTTCTGCTGCTTCCGGTAGAGTTGCCGAAACGGCCGCGGCCCATGCGTGTGCTGAGGCCCGAACCGCCGGTCTGTCCGTAGCCGGGACGGGAAACCGATGTGCCGGCGTTGCCGAAATGGTCGCGGTTGGCCTGACCGGGACGGCCCATGTTGCCGGGACGGCTGCTGTCGCCGAGATAAGAACCGGGACGGCGGCCTGCTGTGCCGTTGCCTACAGCCGGTCTGTGAGGACGAGAACTGCCTACGCCGGTCGAGGGACGATAACCCCATGCGGGACCCCATCCCCAGCTCCAGTTCCAGTATGGGTCATAACCCCATCCCCAGGAAGGACCGTATCCCCATCCGGGACCCCATCCCCATCCCCAAGACCAGGCAGGACCCCAGCTCCAGTAAGGATCATAGCCCCATCCCCAGGTCCATGAGTAATAGGGACGCCATGCGCCGTAATACCAGGGATTTGCCCAGGAATAACTCCAGTAAGGCGAACCCCACCATTCACTCCAGGCGGGAGTTGAGTTGATTACAAAAATATTCACATCCTTACCCTGGGCGGCCTGTTCCTGAGCATAATAATATGCGTTTTTGAGATCCTCGTCGGAAGAGCCGTCTACAATCGTGGAGTCGTGGAACTTCTCGATTCGGCGGGTATAGGTGAAGTCATTGTCGTGCGTGCCCCGGGCCTTAGCGCTGTCGATAGGAGCGAAAATGCCTCGGCGGTTATAGGCGTCGACGTCGATATTGCGTGAGCCTTCGCCTACAGCATAGCTGTCGGCCGAAGGATAGTCGGCGACGGTAGAAGTATATGTATTCCTTGCGGTCGTCTTTTTTGGTGCGGCCTTCTTGACTTTGACCTCCTTGGAGGGATTGTAATAGATATCGTCAAAGTCGGTTTGCGCGACAACCGGTTGCCACGCAAAAGCCACTGCGAGCGCGGCAAGCTTAAGTGTCAATTTGGTTGTTTTGTTCATTTTAAGAGAGATTGAGTTTGTTAATTCCTACTTTAATTCAGAAGCCGGATTGCCGGTTATATAATTAGAACAAATTTCCAATAAAACGTTTAATCGACTTCTATTTCAAGTTCCAAAATTAATAATAAAAATTTGTATTACAAGTCGGCAAATGTTATAATTCTTAAAATGGAAAGCAAAACGGAATTAAAGCCTATAAAAAGGTTGTCCGGAGGCTGAAAAGGGAAAGATTATAATGTGTCGCTCCGCTCAAAATACACCTCTACACCGTGTAATCGCGAAGTGCTTGGCACGGCCAAGAACTAATCACCGACGGCCAAAGGGAAACATCAACGATGATAGAAGCCAGCCGACCAAGCACAACAAAATCGCCCCTCCACGAAGTCGATGCAGCGAGGTTCAGAGTCCTGTCGGTAAATCCCCCTCAAATGGCATAAAGCACGGTAAAGACCTATCTCTGTGAACAAGTCGCCCTTCTTTGAAGCGTCAAGTCCATATACAGAAAAAAGCCCTTCGGAGGTGTCCGAAAGGCGAATATTTAGGTAATAGATGACCATTAGTTTAGATTTGCAATATTATAGATATTGCGGATCCAATTATTGACAAAACGCCAATAATAATAGCGACAATAATGCTGATTTTAGTCCATCTTAGCGATTTATCTGACCGCCGTTGTTCTATGCTCTTAAAGTCTGTTGTGAAATCAATAAGCGGACGCAAAGGATAAATGATACTGTCCATAAAATTTTCAATCTTATAAACGATTTGGCCATAGTATTGGTGACTGACATCTCCTTTATCCTTAATACTTCCTAAAGCGCCATTTTCATGTCTACGCATTACATCAAAAGTCTTATCCAGTTTAAATTTTTCTCTATCAAAATGATAATTTGGATAAGGTTTATGTTTATGGTTAAGCTGCTCTATTAACAGATAACCATGTTTTTCTAATTCCTCAAAGAACCCAACTAAATCTACTATGTGGTAAAAAATTTCTTCCCGCTCCTTTTCGGTGGCTTTTTGACAGTATGTCTCTAAATAGGTT
>CAYZFL010000137.1:0-6417 GCA_964477785.1 uncultured Bacteroides sp. | reverse complement strand
CCAACGACCCTCTGATTAACAGTCAGATGCTCTAACCGACTGAGCTATTGAAGCGGAAATTACATTTAGCGGCTTATGACCGCATCCCCCTCCGGAGAATTGCGATGCAAAATTAATGCGTTTTTTTGTAATATGCAAACAATCGGCCGCTTTTTTGCGTTTTAATGAGTTTTTTTATTCATTTACGAGGCAATATAGGCATTTTTAGTGAAAAAGAGCAGTAAAACGCTTCTTGGAAATGCGTCAATCGCCAAATGCTTTTGCGAATTTGCCGAATTTTATTACCTTTGTCAAAATAACCTAAAATTAATGCCTATGTGACATTTTTTAAGATGACATAAATCATAAAGCGTTAGCTTTAATCGTGTTCCCTGAAATCGCCAATTTCTTTAGTCACCACGAGAATAAGTTGATGCTCGCGCCTATAGCATGGGCTTTACTCTTATTTGGTGATGAGGTGTTTGGCGATACCCAAGGAACAAATAAAGAAGTTGAGTCCACGTTTTTTATTTGTCAAATTCCAGAACATTCCAGGACTCGTCTATTTTTGATTAAATTCTAAATCACAAAATCATAATCACATGAAGAAACAAATTTATTATTTGCTCGCCGCACTGATGTTTGTATCCTGTGGGAAAGGTACGTCAAACACTAATGAAGAGGCAAAGGCTGATTCATTAACGGCTTATGATGAAACGGAAGAGCCTGTAAAAGCCGATGGTGGAACTTATTCCGTGGCGAATATTTTGAAATATGAAGAGTTTTTTAATAATGATTATTCGGCTGAGTTTACTGATGAGGAACTCGAGGAGATGGACTCATGGGTCGATGATAAAATGCCATATTTTGTAGAAGAAACCGATAAGTTGCTAAATGCAGTTGATGAATATACTCTGAGAAAGCATGGAGAAAAGTATTTCCCCTGCACCTGGGAAGAAGGCTTTAATCCGGCCGGAATACCTGAGGTAGAAATCTGGGCAAAAAGGATGATGAACATCGACGGCATTAACTTTGGGGCCATTATTAATTTGCTTGCAGCAAACAAGAAAAGGAATATTTATGAAGACCGGTATGATTCGAAAGAAAACTATTATCTCAGTCGTTTTCGCGGGTTAACTCAATCGGGAGCCCCGGATTTAGGGAGTTTCTTTGACGGTCTGATATTTTTGCATCGCGGAGAGTGCACCTTATCCCAGCAAAAAGAAGCGGATGAATGGGTGAAAGAATATTGTTAACAGATTTATATGATTAAAATGGAATCAAAATTACATATCCGGCAGGTAATGTCATGTCTGCTCATGCTTGCCGTATGCATCCCTCTCGCAGCTAAGAAGAATTATGATTTCAAGGTCGACGGCTTGTATTATAAAATCATAGGCGACGGCAAGGTGGAAGTCACGTATGAGAAAAAGGACAGCGAGAAAAATTATAAAGATTTATCGGAAGTATCTGTCCCTGCAGAGGTTGTATATAAGGACAAAAAATATTTGGTGGAAAAAATAGGAGAACGTGCTTTCCACAAGTCCCCCATAGCTTCAATTGCATTGCCGGAGGGAATCGGTGAAATTGGCCCGTATGCGTTCAGAAGTTGTTATAATCTTACATCGATTTCATTGCCGTTTGGACTAAAATCGATTGGCGATTTTGCTTTTTATAGCTGTAGGAATCTTTCAACAATCCTAATGCCTGACTGTATCAGAACAATTGGGGAATATGGCTTTTCATACTGTAATAAACTTCAAGAAGTCAAATTGCCGGCAATGCTGACTAAAATCAGTAGGGGATTGTTTTCATACTCAGGAATAAAGCAGTTAGATGTGCCTATTAATGTCAATGAAATAGGTAGTTGGGCATTTTACTATTCCGATTTAGAAAGTATCTCGTTGCCCGAAGGGCTTAAAAGAATTAATGGCCGATCTTTTTCTGAATGTGAAAATTTGAAAGAGATTTATTTGCCCGATGGAGTTGAATTCATTGAGGACTATACATTTACTGATACTCCTGCAAGGATATCTTGTTATTATAAAACAAAATTTGAGTGGAGAAAACCCGACAATTTGGAGGGAAGGCGCTATACTATGGCCGAATTAGCCGAACAACAGCGCCGGAAGGAGGAACGAGAAGCAGAGAAAATCAGACAGCAGCAGGCGATTGAGGCCGAGAAGCAGCGTGCGGATGCCTTCAGAAAGCCTATCCGGTGGGCGGCAAATGTGTCGGAGGCTAAGAAGGCGATTATTCAGGCCGAGTATGACGATATGGTGTTTATCGACGAAGGCAAATTCGAAATGGGCGCAAAGAAGGGCTATAAGGTCGATGTCAAGGGCCATACCGTTTCGCTCAGTCCGTATCTAATAGGTAAAAACAGTGTGAGCCAGGAGCTATGGAGCGCCGTGATGGGCTATAATCCGAGCCAGAATCCGTCGGACAACGGTCCTGTAGACAATGTGTCGTGGAACGACTGCATGGAGTTTATCACAAAACTTCGTCAGATGACCGGTATCGAATTCCGTCTGCCTACCGAGGCTCAGTGGGAATATGCCGCCAAAGGTGGTGCTAAATCAAAGGGATATTATTATGCCGGCACGAGCGACCCGAATAAGCTTTATAGGAAAGACAAATCCGGAGTCATGCATAATATACCTAACGAACTCGGACTTTATGGCATGAGCGGCGGCGTTTATGAATGGTGTGCCGACTGGTTCGGACCTTATTCCGATGTGGAGGTCAAGAATCCCACGGGGCCGGCTTCCGGCAACGGGCGCGTAATGCGAAGCGGGGGCGGTACAATCAATTATGGCGGCAATATCAAGCAGGTGACCGACCGTAACTGGGGTGGACAGGCCTACCGCAGCGGCCAGACGGGTCTGCGCCTCGCCGTGAGTCCCAAACTCAAGGAGGAAAAATTTCTCACTCCGGAACAGCAGGCCCGTCTTCAGCATCCCCTGCTTAAAAAAGTGGTATGGGCAAAAGGGCTCAGCGCCGACCGAAAGGAAATCATCGCCGACGCAATCGCAGATATGGTGAAGGTAGATGGCGGTACCTATACTTTCAGAGGTAAGATAAACGAATATGTACCGTCGAACATTCCTTACGGCAAAGAGGTGAAAGTAAGGCCCTTCTACATCAACAAATTTGAGGTTACAAATAAGTTATGGGACGCAGTATTCCCCGGTTATGACACAGCCTACAGGCCGAAGACGGGGCATGCGCGTCAGCCGGGTGAGGCTGTCTGCAATGTGGACCCCGATGAGATTGCAAGATTCATTCAGCAGCTCAATCGCCTTACCGGCCTCAGATTCGCTTTACCCACCGAAGCGCAGTGGGAGTTTGCCGCACGGGGAGGAAATGCGTCGATGGGTTACGCCTACGCAGGCACCAACGACAAATCCAAGGTCGATAATTACGCCAAAACCAAAATCGCCAATGAATTGGGATTGTATGACATGACTTCGGGTGTATGGGAGCTCCTGTCGGATAAGCCTTACAGCGAAGGATTAAAAATGAGAGTCGATATCTGGCGGGGAGGACCAGAGACGATATATGACCGATGGAAAACCACATATATCTCGCATGACCACAACCTCGGCTTCAGACTGGTGCTCAACATAGCCCCGGCTACCGGGAAAAAGACGGCGCAGAAGAAATCTGTTCGTAAACGGTAAAGGTTGATAATATATGCGTTATTAAAAGAGGGTCGCCTCGCGGTGACCCTCTTCAATTAAATATTTAATTTAATTATCATGAAGAAATTAACTTAATCCTTCAGGGGTTTCCCCGAAAGATTGTTTTATTTCCATTCTTTTAGAGCACTTCCTCAACGGGAGTGTAGGGGAGATTCCATGCTTCGGCAACACCCTTGAAGGTAACTTTGCCGTCGACCATGTTTACGCCTTCGAGCAGACCTTTGTCCTGTTTGCAGGCTTCTTTCCAGCCGAGGTTGGCGAGTTTGAGGGCGTAAGGAATTGTAGCGTTTGTGAGGGCGAGGGTCGAGGTGTAAGGCACTGCGCCGGGTATGTTGGCCACTGCATAGTGTACTATGCCGTCAACTTCATAAACCGGGTTGTTGTGGGTAGTGGGGTGTGAGGTCTCGAAGCAGCCGCCCTGGTCGATGGCAACGTCTACCATCACAGTGCCGGGCTTCATGAGTTTGAGCATATCTTTGGTAATGAGGTGGGGAGCCTTGGCGCCGGGGATGAGCACGCTGCCGATCACCAGGTCGGTTGTGGGGAGCTCCTGCTCGATGTTGTGATGTGACGAGAAGAGGGTCTTCACGTTTTTAGGCATAACGTCTGCGATGTGGCGCAGGCAGGGGAGGGAGATGTCGGTGATAGTGACATCCGCACCGAGACCGGCTGCCATAAGGGCTGCGTTGCGGCCTACCACGCCACCGCCTAAGATGAGCACCTTGGCGGGTTTCACACCGGCTACGCCGCCGAGAAGTATGCCTTTGCCGCCTTGGGGTTTCTCAAGGAAGCGTGCGCCTTCCTGAATCGACATGCGGCCGGCGACCTCGCTCATGGGAGTGAGAAGGGGAAGTGTGCCCATGCGGTCGCGTACGGTCTCGTAAGCGATGCAGGTTGCTCCGGATTTGAGCATGGCCATTGTAAGGGCCTCGTCGGATGCGAAGTGGAAATATGTGAAGACAAGCTGACCTTTCTTTACAAGGTTGTATTCGGGCTCGATGGGCTCTTTTACCTTGATAATCATGTCGGCTATCTTATATGTTTCTTCGATTGTAGGAAGAATCCCGGCACCGGCCTTAATGTATTCGTCATCGCAGAAACCGCTGCCGTCGCCTGCGGTGTGCTGTACATATACTTTGTGGCCTGCTTTTACGAGCTCTTTCACTCCGGCGGGAGTCGCGCCTACGCGGTTCTCATTGTTTTTAATCTCTTTGGGAATACCAATGATCATGATTTGTAGAAATTAAGGGTTGATAGTGTTTATTAATTATGAAATCTGTAGTAAAGTTTTCAGGGAGGACCGATAAGACGGGCTTAATGGCTTCCGGATTTTTACGACTCCCAAAAGTAGAAAAAAAAATTGAAAAATAATCTTAAATGACTGTTTTTTTTGATTTCCTAAGCCAAAAAAAATGCCAAACGGTCTTTTAACGGCCATTTGGTCATTTCTAAGATTAATGTATGGAAGCGGTCGTAGATGCCTTATGTGGCCCGCGATATATGCTGATTAAGCCGGAGAGTTTATACCCTTTCCACCGTCAGCGGCACATCCATCTGTTCGAGGGTTTCGATGATTTTGCGGTCGACGGGAATGCGGCGGCTCGAGCTGAGGTGCAGATGCCGGTTTGACGCCGGGTCGTAGACAGTGATGTTGAGGCGGCCCGTAGATTTGTTTCTCGGATTCACGGCAAGCTGCTCGGCGAGCACCTTGCGCAGGTCGTCCTTGAGGTTCTCGCGGTTGAGTTTGAGCGTTATGCCTTTGATGAGCTTGCCCTTGACATCGTCGAGCAGGCGTATGTTTGTCACATTGAGCCTTACGTTTTCCTTGTAGTCTTTCTTGAAGGCGGCGTTTACGATGATTGCCAGACCCGGTTTGCCGTATTTCTCGAATTCGAGCAGCTGTTTGCCGAAGAGCACGAATTCATAAGAGCCGGTGTAGTCCTCGATTTTGAAAATGCCCATGTTTGTGCCCGACTTGAGCACGCGGCTCTGGTAGTCCATCACAATTCCGGCGAAGGCAATCTCGCGGCCCGGCTCGGGTGTTATGCCCTCAATCTCGATGAGTTTTGTCGACGTGCCGTAGGTCACCTCCATATAATACGGGTCGAGGGGATGTGCCGAGAGGTACATCCCCACCAGTTCGCGCTCCTTGTCGAGGCGTATCACCGGTGCCCAGGGCTCGCCTTTGCGCAGCTCGGGTCTTGCGGCAATGTCCATGTCGCCGAAATCGTCGCCGAAAAGCGATACCTCGCTCGAGAGCTTTTCCTGCTGGAATTTCTGGCCGTAGCGCAGAAGGGTTTCCGACAGCGTCTCGCCCTTTGCGTTTTCGGCGAAATAGTCTTCGCGTGCCACTTCGCCGAAGCAGTCGAGCGCTCCCGAGAGGGCGAGGTTTTCGAGCGTACGGCGGTTGACGCTTCCCTGAGGCACGCGCTCCACAAAGTCGAATATGTCTTTGTACACCCCATTACTGTCTCTTTCCTGCACTATGGCGCTCACCACGTTCTGCCCCACGCCCTTTATGGCCGAGAGGCCGAAGCGTATGTCGCCGTCGCGGTTCACGGAGAAATTGTTGAACGACTCGTTGATGTCGGGGCCCTTCACCGTGATGCCCATAACCTTACATTCATCCATATAGGCGGTGAGCTTCTTGATATCGGTGAGGTTTCGGCTGAGCACTGCCGCCATGTATTCGGCGGGATAGTTGGCCTTGAGAAAGGCCGTCTGGTAAGCGACC
>CAYZFL010000136.1:0-6432 GCA_964477785.1 uncultured Bacteroides sp. | reverse complement strand
GAAGTAACGAACGAGGTTGATTTCAAATGAGCGCATGGGACGGCCGAGCCATCGCTGGAAGTCGGCGATGGAGATAAGACGGCGATTGAGGACCATCTTTTGGGGCTGTGATATTACTTTGCGCTTCATTATGGCGCAAAATTATGGAACACAAGGACGGAAATATACTATGAAAATGAAACATAAAATCAAAAAAATATAAAGGACAAAAATTTTAGAACATAAGGGCAGAAGAAAATAAGGACATAAGTAGTTTAGGGAGAGGGAGATAAAGAACAGAAAGTTTTTCTTGCGAAAAACAGGGAAGGACATAAGTTTGAGGCGGAGAGTGATGTGAAATGCCTACGCGGGGCGGTCGAGGCGCGGCCTCGCCCCTACCTGGCGACCCCGACAACAGTGAATCTTAGGCGGGAAGTAAGGTCTTTAGGGGCTTTAAAGTCATTAAGGCCTTTAATTTCTTAAACTTGAAACCGATTAACCACCCGAATTTTACCTGAATCGGGAAGCCGTTAAATATAAAAGGATCTCTACTGACCATTTTCATTGTATCTGAGATCTACAAACCTGAGTAAACCGCTTCAGAAACTCTTTGTGAAATTTACCATAAGAGAAGGGAATTCCCCTAATTTTGCTTTTGTATTATCTAATATATCATTTAAGCTATCAGAATAAAACGAACATTCAAGTGTGAATTATTATCGTACAAAGATAGTAAATTCAAAGCAAATCTCAACGATATCTTACTCAAATGATTAACGTCATTTGTTGTCGATAAATTTGTCGGATAATATGGTGAAAACTATGTATAATACTATTATTCCGACAAAAATACCGAGTGCTACCCAAATTATACCAGGACACGCTGCATTAGCAATAAATAATATTACTATTACCCAAAGGATTAAGCCTATCATAGTGTTGTCGGTTTTAAGACATTGTTGGAAATATATAATGATGTAATTTATCACACAAAGATAGCAAATTTAAAACAAATCACAAACGATAATTGATGCTCTCAGTGCACGGGATGTCCTAGCACAGCTGAAAAGTCGGCGATGGAGATAAGACGACGGGCGTCGTGGGGCGGTCGAGGCGCAGCCTCGCCCCTACCAGGCGACCCCCAGACTATAGAGAGTAAACGCATAGGAAATGAGTGGAATTTAGAATTTAAAATTAAAAAAATGTATAATTGACGGTTTTATCGTGATTTAACGAGATTAATCATGATTAATCGGGAAGGTGTGAGTGGACGCGGGGCGGCCTGGGTGCGACCCAGCCCCTGCCTGGCGACCCCGATTACGGAGGACGTTGAAAGCGAAATAAGGTCTTTAGGGACTTTAAGGTCAATAAGGTCTTTAAGGACGGGCTAAGCGGGAATTTCTGGAAAAATTTTCCCGATTAATCGTGATTTATCGAGATTAATCATGATTAATCGGGAGGGGGTGTAGTCTACTCCATGCTACAGCTGGTAAAAATCTGAGGATTGGAAGACGCAGACGTTTATCAATTGAGTTTTACGCGGCCACCGGTTTCGGTGCTGACAGAGGGATTGTTGATTGTGGCAATTATTTTGCCACCGGTTTCAGCCTCGGCATCTCCTTCACCTATGCTCATGCCCGCAATGGAGATAAGTCCGTTTGTATCGGCACTGAGGTCACAGCTCTGCGCGCCGCCCGCCGATATCATTACCTTTGCACTTGTCTCGACATTAATCTCCACATTGCTGCATTCCAGGGCGTTGATATTGACAGACCCCGATGTTTCAGCATCGGTTTCAAAGTCGACACATTTCACATTACCACAAGTAATATTGCCCGAAGTCTCGACATTGAATGAGACCTTATTGCCGTCAAGGGCTCCTAATATGATTTTTCCTGAAGTCTCAGTTTCGGCTTCAAATTCCTCAAAAGAAAGATCGCCATTAACCTTGATAATACTCGATGTTTCGGCATAGACGCCTTCGAGCGAAGGTGTGCTGACCTCAACAATTACTTTTCCCATCCGGAAATGTCTGGGAAGATTTGAGGAGAGGCCCACTTCCAGTGTGCCGCCGTTTACATCACATTCGATATATTCCAGGACATCTTCCCTGGCCATAATGGTTGCTTTGCCGCTTGCTTTGCCTATTTTGACCCTCACCTCGATTGAGAGTTCGGCGTCTACGGCGTTGAACTTGCCGATGGAAATAGTCTTAGTAGCCAATGCGGGCGCAGTTTTGGACGATTCATTGCCCGAGGCCTGCACTTTTGGAGAGAAAGGCATGAGCCATACAAGAGCACATACCGTTACCAGCGAAATAAGGATTGAAATTGTCTTTTTCATATTAAATGTTTGATTTTAAATATTTTAATTCCAATTAAAAATTTAATGGGGTTGCTTTGGCAAAACCCGTTTATATATATGACTCTATTTTTGCCGAAATATAACAGATTCATAACAAAAAAAGAGGGAAATTTTTTTCGCTTTCCACAGGCATAAATAAGGAATCTCAAATTTTTAAATCATTTTAATTTCGTAATTAAAGTATTATTTGTAAATTTGCCATATATTTGCAAATAAATAATTACAAGCGCTATGAAAAAGGACAATGAAAACGCTGCCGCCCTCTCGGAAGAAAGCGCCACGGTGCTTGACCGTCTGAAATATCTGAGGGAAATGCTGAGGCTCAACCAGAGCGAATTCGGGCGCCGCATAGGCGTCGACGCATCGTTCATCTCAAGAATAATGTCGGGCAAACTACCTATTTCCCAGGGATTTATCAACCGTGTGGCAATCAATTTAGGCGTATCGCGCGACTGGCTTGGAAGCGGCAAAGACGTACCCTTTCCCAAGGGCATCCATGCAGCCGAATTACCTTCAGGGCAGTCTCCCCACATGTCGCGCCTCCTCACGGGTGTCGGCGCACCGGTATACGACATCGACGTAACGGCTGGTTGCCGCGAACTGTCGAGAGAGTTTACCGACGACCGCGTGATAGGCCGCGTATCGCTGCCGCAGCTCGACCCCGAATATCCCGTGGTAAGGGTATCGGGTGACTCCATGGCTCCCAAAATCTCTAACGGAGGCTTCATCTCGATACGACCCATAAGCGACAGCGCGCCTATATTCTGGGGACAGATATATGTGGTGCTACTCGAAGACTACCGTATGGTGAAATATGTGAGGAAACACCCCAGCGACCCGGCGCTCGTGCTGCTCCACAGCGAGAATCCGGAATACGACGACATAGAGGTGAGCCGCCGCGACATAAAGGCGCTCTACCTTGTGGAAACGATCATCAATTATGACATACTCACATGAGAAGGCAGCGGCGGTGAAACTGCCGCTGAGCTCGCGTGATGACGTGGAGGAGGCGGGCTGCGACGAAGCGGGCCGCGGCTGCCTCGCCGGCCCGGTATATGCCGCAGCCGTGATTCTCGATCCGGCTAATCCGATAGAAGGCCTCGACGACTCCAAGAAACTAACGGCCACCGCACGCAACAGGCTGAGAAAAGAAATCGAGACCAAGGCGTTGGCATGGGCCGTGGGAGTGGTGACCGCCGAAGAAATCGACCGCATCAACATACTCCAGGCTTCTGTAACGGCCATGCACCGCGCCCTCGACGGACTGAAAGTGAGGCCGGAGGCCATAGCCGTCGACGGCAATTATTTCAGGCCATACGGCGAGGTGCCCTGGCGCACATTCGTGAAGGGTGACGGACGGTTTGCCAACATAGCCGCGGCTTCGATTCTTGCCAAGACGCACCGCGACGAGTATATGGAAAAGATGGCCGAGCAATATCCGGCATACGGATGGAAAGGCAACAAGGGTTATCCCACGGCGAAACACCGCGAAGCGATAGTGCAATACGGGCCATCGCCCATCCACAGGATGAGCTTCAAACTATTGCCCGATCCTTGCCTGGATTTCGGGGAATTTTAAAATTCAGTTGCTTATATTGCGGGGATGGTGGAGGAGTATTTCTTCACGAAGGCGCGTGTTGTCGAGGTGAAGATATATCTCTGTTGTGGCTATCGACTCGTGGCCGAGCATCTGCTGGATGGCACGGAGATTGGCACCGCCTTCGAGGAGATGGGTGGCGAAGCTGTGGCGGAGGGTATGCGGTGAAATAACCTTGCGCACCCCGGCATCCTCCGCCAGTTTCTTTATTACATAAAACACCATAACGCGGGTCATCGCCGAGCCGCGGCGGGTCACGAAAATATAGTCCTGAAACTTTGGCTTGATGTTGAACTCTGCCCGGCGCTCGCTCCAGTCGTCGATTGCCTTCATGCAATAATGCGACATGGGCACGAATCTCTGCTTGGAACCTTTTCCCTCGACACGAAGCATTCCCTCATCGGTATAAAGGTCGCCGTATCTCAGGCCGCAAAGCTCTGAGACACGCAGCCCGGAGCCATAGAGCGTTTCCATAATGGCCCTGTTGCGCCATCCTTCGGGCTTGGAAAGGTCGGCCATGGAAATCATGTCGTTGATTTCTTCCACCGAGAGCACCTCCGGAAGGCGGGAGCCGTATTTGGGTCCGGAGATCAGAAGCGTAGGATTTTCGGCGATAAGAGAAGCGAGGCGGCAATAGCGGTAAAACGATTTAACTCCGGCGAGCACCCTGGCGCAGGAACGCGGGGCGAGGCCTACATCAACCAGATCGGCCAGGAAATTGTCGATATCCTCGGGTGTGGCATCAAGCAGCGACGAGCGGCCTATGCCTTCAAGGAAATCGGCAAAGCGGTTGATGTCTGAAAGATAACCAAGACGGGTATTCGGTGACATGCCCCTTTCGAGGGCAAGAAAGCCCTCGAAGCCGTCAATCAGCTCCATGCGGTCCGATCGGTCGGACTTGTCGGACGAGCCGGACTGTCGCGGAATTGTGTTCATAGCAAACCTTGCTCGATGTTTGTGGCAACGCGCTCGATGATGGCGTCCTGATGATTCTTCTCGGGCTCGTACTTGCCCTTGAGACTCACGCCGAAAAGCTTGCCGAAGCCCTGCCAGAAAGTTGCCCGGAAGCCGCCTAAGAATGCCTTGACAATCTCGTAACCCGACTGATGCGTCTCGCGCTGGATGAGCTTGATGAGGGTCTTGGCCTGATTCTTGGTGAACTTGCGCATTATGGGCTTGTACTGCTTGAAAATCGACTTTTCCATCTGCTTGAGATATGCCTCGCGCTCTTTCTGAGTGGGGAAAGTCTCGATATACTCATAAGTCTCTATCAAGGTCTCGCCTATGAGTTTTGCATAAGGCAGTGTGCGCCTGACGTCGCGGACGGTGCGCCAGTAAAATTCCTCATCCTTCTTGTTTTTGAACTTCAGTTTAGGATAATAAACGAAAGTGTTGAGGTAGAAAAGAGGGATGGTGTCGCCTTCCTCGTCGACAATCATGCGGTAGCCGCGGATGAAAGGCTTGCGAGGCGATTTAAGCTCCAGAAGGCCGTCGTTGTCATCGGGCATGGCGCTGCCCGTTGCCGGGACACACAAGACAAGGCCCATCAATAAGAGCACAAGAAGACCCGCGCACCGGCTGATTCGGCGCCCGGCCTTTCTTAATCTTAAAGAGTTGTTATTTGAGGGAGAGAGATTCATCAATGTCAAAATTAGACTGTCAGAACGTTATTATTAACGTTGGGAATTAGAACCTGAGGTCTTCGGCCGACTTCTTTGCAGGCGGGTAATCGATGGTGTAGTGCAGTCCGCGCGACTCTTTGCGCTCCTTTGCCTGACGCATTATGAGGTAGCCCACATTGATGATGTTTCTGAGCTCACAGATGCTTCGCGAAGCCTTAGACTGCTTGAAGAGCTTCTCGGTCTCAAGGTAGAGGATGTCGAGGCGGTTCCAGGCGCGGTCGAGACGCAGATTGCTCCTCACTATACCTACATATGAGCCCATAATCTGGTTCACTTCCCTGATACTCTGAGTGATGAGAATCATCTCCTCGGGATGGGTGGTACCTTCGTCGTTCCAAGCGGGAATGTCCTCGCGGAAAGAGATATTGTCAACCTCGCCAACGGCGTGACGCGCCGCGGCATCAGCGTAGACCACAGCTTCGATGAGCGAGTTGGAGGCAAGGCGGTTGCCGCCGTGGAGGCCTGTGCAGCTACATTCGCCAAGGGCATACAGACGTGAGATGGAGCTCTGGCCGTTGAGGTCGACCTTAATGCCTCCGCAGAGATAATGAGCGGCAGGGGCCACTGGAATATAATCCTTGGTGATGTCGATGCCCAACGAAAGGCATTTCTTATATATGTTGGGGAAATGCTTTTTGGTCTCTTCGGGTTTTTTGTGAGTGACGTCGAGATATACATGGTCGTCGCCGTAGAGTTTCATCTCGGAGTCGATTGCGCGGGCCACGATATCGCGGGGCGCGAGCGACAGACGCGGGTCGTATTTCTGCATGAATTCCTCGCCCTTGAGGTTGCGGAGCACGGCGCCGTAGC
>CAYZFL010000135.1:0-6668 GCA_964477785.1 uncultured Bacteroides sp. | reverse complement strand
TTATTACTGTCCGCTAAACTTTTTTGAGCATTTGAAAAATTAGGGCTGACAGCTATTGCAGGAGTCAGCCCAAATTGGTTACTTTGCTTTTGCGACAAAACATCGTTAACCATGGGCAAAAGTAGTAATTTTTTCGGACAGCCGATATATGGACAGCTGATAAAATCGCTCGACCGCGAAAAAATAATTGAAATCAGCCGAAAACACGGGGGAGAGAAGTACATAAAGAGCTTTGACGGCTTCACACACCTGCTGACAATGCTCTATGCCGTGATACAGCGGTTCGACTCGTTGCGTGAGATACAAACCGCCATGACGGCGGAGGTGCGTAAACTGCATCATGTCGGAATCAAAACCGTTCCCAGGCGCAGCACTCTCTCAGACGCGAATGCCAGACGCCCGGAGAGCTTCTTTGAAGAGGTATACCGCTATCTGTATGATGTCAATAAAGACATTCTTTCATCGGACAGCCGACGCAATGGTACGGAAGAATGGATAAAACAGCTTCGTATCATTGATTCCACGACCATCACGCTGTTCTCAAATGCCATTTTCAAGGGCGTTGGCCGGCATCCCAGGACCGGAAAGAAGAAAGGCGGCATCAAGGTGCACTCGGTCATCCATGCCAACGAGGGCGTTCCATGCGATGTACGGTATACTTCGGCGGCCACCAACGACTCTTTCCTGCTCGCCCCGAGCAATTACAGCCACGATGAAATACTGGCTCTTGACCGTGCATATATCAACTATGCCAAATTCGAGGAACTTACCGACCGAGGCGTCGTCTATGTCACAAAAATGAAGAAAAACCTCTGTTATGAGATTCTTGTCGACTGTATGCATCAGAATCCACAGGGGCTGATGGAGTACCGTGAGCAGGTGGTGGTGTTCCGTAAAGACGGCATCAACCACATTGCCAGGATAATAACATACGTAGACATCAAGAAAGGCAAAAAGCCAAAACTAATCTCTCTGCTTACCAACGATTTTGACATGCCGCTGGAAACAATCGTGGCGATATACCGCCGCCGTTGGCAGATAGAGTCTCTTTTCAAACAGATAAAGCAGAACTTCCCACTGAGATACTTCTACGGCGAAAGCGCAAACGCCATCAAGATCCAGATATGGGTCACACTTATAGCCAATCTGCTGCTTTCGGCACTACAAAGCAAACTGACAAGACGCTGGAGCTTCTCGGGACTGGCGACAATGGTACGAATCGTGCTGATGTATTACCTGAATCTCGAAAAGTTCCTCAATCAACCCGACGCCGACCTGAAAATAATGCTCGCCGAAGCATCTGAATCGCCGCCGGAAGATACTGAAAACTGCTGAGGGGGGCTTGTCCTGTACCAAAAGTAAGCCCAACTTCTAACTTTCAAGAAGTTGGACTCGCCTTTTTATGGTTTAGCGGACAGTAATAATTTTTTTTATTTCAGCCGTTTCCCGGCGGTATCTGTTGTGCCGGGATTACTCTGTGGAAGTCCGTCTGAGTTATCTGAGTTCCAGACGCACGACGTTCTCCACATGTGCCGTGTGGGGGAACATATCGACCGGTCTTACCGCTGTGACGTCATATTTGGCATTGAGCAGAGCTATGTCGCGGGCCTGTGTGGCGGCGTTGCAGCTCACATACACTATGCGTTTCGGCTCGGCGTTGAGTATCACGTCTACAACCGACTGATGCATACCGGCTCTCGGAGGGTCTACAATCATCACGTCGGGACGGCCGTGTTCTGCGATGAACTCATCGGTCAGCACGTCTTTCATGTCGCCGGCGAAAAACTCGGTGTTTGTGATGCCGTTTGCCTCAGCGTTGATACGTGCGTCGGCTATGGCCTCGGGCACATATTCTATACCTATCACCTTGCGGCACTGACGGCTCAGAAAATTGGCGATGGTGCCTGTGCCGGTATAGAGGTCGTAGACGAGTTCATCGCCCTCCAGGCCAGCGAAGTCACGCGCCACCTTATAGAGGTTGACCGCCTGGCGCGAGTTTGTCTGATAAAACGACTTGGGGCCTATGCGATAGCGCAGACCGTCCATATCCTCTTCGATATATGGTTTGCCTGCGTAGAGTTTCATGTCGAGGTCGCCCATCGAGTCGTTGACTTTCGTATTTATCGTATAGAAGAAAGCAGTGATTTCGGGGAATTTTTCCTTGATGGCCTCGAGCAGGGCCGGAGTATTTACCGGATCGTCCTCGCCCAGGGCAAGCACAATCATCTTCTCGCCGGTCGATGCGGTGCGTACCATGAGTGTGCGCAGCAGACCTCCGCCGTTCCTAAGATTATAGAAGGTCAGTCCGTGCTCTATGCCGTAGTTTTTTATAAAATTGCGTATTTCGTTTGAGAAATCTTCCTGCAGGTGACAGCGGTCGATATCGAGCACCTTGTCGAAGCAACCCGGAAGATGGAATCCGGCCCCTACCCTGGGAGCGTCCTCCAGCCCGGCGGCCTTGCGTTCGTCCATCTCGGCGAATGTGAGCCACTTGCGATCGGAAAATGTGTATTCGAGTTTGTTGCGGTACTGCCAGATACTTTCCGAGCCTAAAATGGGCATAAGCTCGGGATGCGGCACCTTGGCGATTCGGTCGAGCGCGTCCTGCACCTGTTTCTGCTTGTATTTCAGCTGCATCTCATAAGGCAGATGTTGCCATGCGCAGCCGCCGCAGGTGGTGAAGTGTCGGCATCTCGGCTCGAGCCTGTCGGGCGATGGCTTTACCATGCGCTCTATTCTCGCTATCGCAAATGATTTCTTTTTCTTTGTAATCTGGGCGTCGACCACGTCGCCGGGCGCGCCAAATGGGATGAACACTACAAAATCGTCGATTTTTCCGATAGCGTTGCCTTCGGCCGCCACATCGGTGATAGTCAGGTCTGTGACTATTGGAAGCTGTTTGCGTTTTTTTGACATGTCGTTTAAGCATAAAAGATGCGGGAAGCCCTGAGGCTGTCCCGCATCCGTAGTTAATAAGATTTATTCTGTTACAGGCTCGAGCTGTACGGTGAAGTGGCGCATCAGAGGTGCCTCCCATACAATCTTGTAGCCGTGCTTGATTTCGTCGCGGCGGTCAAACACGTTCTTGAGTGCCACTGCGATTACTTTCATGTGGTTGTCGGTATAAGTGCGTCGGGGTATGGCCAGACGGAGCAGGTCAAGACCACCGAAACGGTTCTCGCGGGTCACGGGATCGCGGTCGGCAAGGATATAGCCGATTTCGCAGCCACGGATGCCGGCCTCTTTGTAAAGCTCGACGGTGAGAGCCTGTGCGGGGAACTCTTCCTTGGGTACGCTGGTGAGCACCTTGGTTGCGTCGATAAAGATGGCATGGCCGCCGTAAGGACGCTGATAAGGTATGCCGTACTCGTCGAGAAGCGATGCCAGATAAGCAATCTGATGTATGCGGGTGTGGAGATTGTCGAATTCTGTATTCTCGTCGAGACCGGTTGCGAGAGCCTCCATGTCGCGGCCGTTCATACCGCCGTAGGTAAGGTAGCCTTCGAAGCAGATGCAGAAGTTCTTGGCTGCGTCATACCAATCGTGGTGGCGGGTTGCGATAAAGCCGCCCATGTTCACGATACCGTCTTTCTTGGCGCTCATGGTCATACCGTCGGCCAGGTCAAACATCTCGCGCGATATCTCCTTGATGGTCTTGTTCTCATAACCCTTTTCGCGGGTCTTGATGAAATATGCGTTCTCGGCGAAGCGGGCTGAGTCGAATATCACGCGCTTGCCGTATTTGTCGGCGACCTTGCGCACGGCCTTGAGGTTTTCCATCGAAACGGGCTGGCCGCCGGCGGTGTTGTTTGTTATGGTGACGATCACAAAGGGCACCTTGTCGCCGTATTTTGCAAGCGCCTTGTCCAGTTTCTCGGGGTCGACGTTGCCCTTGAAGGGTATTTCGAGCTGGGTGTCTTTAGCCTCGTCGATTGTGCAGTCGAGCGCTACGGCCTTGCGTGACGCGATATGGCCCTTGGGGGTGTCGAAATGAGAGTTGCCGGGCACTACGTCGCCTTCATGCACCACTGCGCTGAAGAGCACGTTCTCGGCTGCGCGGCCCTGGTGGGTGGGTATCACATAGTCAAAGCCGGTGATGCCGGTGATGGTGTCTTTCAGACGATAGAACGAGCGGGCGCCTGCATAGCTCTCGTCACCCATCATGAGTGCGCTCCACTGGCGGTCGCTCATCGCGCCTGTGCCCGAATCGGTAAGGCAGTCGATATATACCTGCCAGGCGGGACGCTGAAAAACATTGTAATGTGACTCTTTGATCCACTGCTCGCGCTCTTCACGGGTGGATTTGCGGATGGGTTCTACCATTTTTATCCGCCATGATTCTGCAAAAGGAAGTTCCATGTTACGATTTTTAAGGTAAGTTTTATATTTTGATTTTAATCTTTAATATTTTCATTTACTTTCCTCTACAAAATTAATAAAAAGCTGATTACCCTCCAAATTTAATTGCCCCATTTGTTTAATCCGTCCTTATCCTTCACGTTTCTGCGCTCTCAAATAACTACGCAGCCCCTTATTTTGATTATTAAAAAAACTTTGCTAAATTTGCACCGCTAAACTCAAAGGGCCTCCGAGACGTTATATCTCTGGCTTGCAAAAGCTACGCATTCACAACACAATCAGAACATAATAAAATTTAAACATAACGGAAACGCTCCCTCGGAGCACTCCATAAAACATCTGCAGAAATGAACGTAACTCTTGAGAAAAACGGTGAACTCACCGGCATCATCACTGTAAAGGTAGAAGAAGCCGACTACGCCGAAAAGGTAAAGAAAGAGCTTAAAAAAATCGGTGCCACACACACTATCCCCGGCTTCCGCAAAGGTCACATCAGCGTTGACCAGCTTCAGAAAAGATTTGGAAAAGAAGTAAAAAGCGACGTGCTCAACCATGAGGTTTACGACGCTGTGATGAAATATATTCAGGAAAACAAGCTCGAGGTCCTCGGCTCGCCCATTCCTGTAGAGAAAAAGGAAATCAACCTCGAAGACAAGGATTATACATTTGAATATAAGGTAGGCTTCGCTCCCGAGTTCAACGTGAAACTCGACAAGAGCGTAACACTCCCCTTCTATACCATCAAGGTCAACGACGAGATGAAGGCTGAGCAGGACAAGGCTTTCACCGAAAGATTCGGTTCACAGGTTCCCGGCGAGGAAGTCGACGACAAGGCTATCGTCAAGGGCTCGCTCATGGAGCTCAACGAGGACGGCTCCGTAAAGGAAACCGAAGACGCCATCCAGAACCCCTCGGCTATCGTCGCTCCCTTCCTTTTCAAGGACGAGGACAGCAAGAAACTCTTCCTCGGCAAGAAAATCAACGACAAGGTACGCTTCAATCCCGCAAAGGCTGCCGGCGACTCCGTGCCTGAGATAGCTTCGATGCTCAACATCGACAAGGAGAAAGCCGCCGAGGTTAAGAGCGACTTCGAGCTCGCAATCTCAGAAATCATCGTGCTCAAACCCGCCGAGCACAATCAGGAATTCTTCGACAGCGTATTCGGCAAAGACAAAGTACACAACGGAGAAGAATACGACAAGGCCCTCACCGAGATGATCGCCTCACAGCTCCATAACAACAGCCAGCAGCTCTTCGACGGCTATGCTGGCGACTATATCTTCGACCAGGCCAAGGGCATGCAGCTTCCCGAGGAATTCCTCAAGGAATGGCTCAAGGCTACCTCCGAAAACAAGGATCAGGACTTCGACGCACTCTATAAGGGCATGGAGAACTCCTTCAAATGGCAGCTCGCAAAAGAGAATGTGATGAAACAGCTCAACGTCGAGGTTACCGAAGACGATGTGCTCAACCGTGCAAAAGCTATGGCATTCCAGCGCTTTGCCCAGTACGGCATCTACAACATGGACCCCGCCACCATCGAGGAAACTGCAAAACGCCTTCTCGCCGACCGCAACACTGCCCGTCAGATCGGAGCAGAGCTTGAGGACATCAAGATGTTCCAGGGCGTGTTCAACGCCGTTACGATCGATGCCAAGGAAGTCTCCATCGACGAGTTCCGCAAGATTGTAGTCGACCACAACAATGAAATCGACGCCGAAGAAAAGGCCGCAGAATAACCTCTGCCCCCTATTAGACCTATTATAGACTGATTAGGTCTATTTGTCTTCCATACGATACTCAGCGCGTGCCGCCTTCCCGGGTTGCACGCGCTTGCTTTTTATTTCTCTCAGCAGCCCTTTAACATATATATTTCAAAGCTTCAGCCCGAATACTAACGTTTTTTAATATTTTTTTAACCGCTCTTTGTCTTAATTTTGGCACGGCATTTGCAATTTAATGAGGAATTTACTAATTTTGAACAAAAATAGGCTTTTACGGTAGGCTTTTGCCGCCGCAAACCGGGTTTACTTCTCATCAATCCTCTTTTCTGCCTCTCAAAGAGGCAAATAATTCAAAGACAAGACATGAACAACTCTGATTTCCGTAATTTTGCCGTGAATCATCTCGGCATGAACGGTCTGGCTCTCGACCAGTACGCCAAAACCGTCTCAACCTCACTCCCCCCTGTGGCCCAGTCGGGTTACAGCTATATAAACCCCTCGATTATAGAGGAGCGCCAGCTCAACGTGGCACAGATGGACGTATTCTCACGCCTCATGATGGACCGCATTATTTTCCTTGGTACA
>CAYZFL010000134.1:0-6692 GCA_964477785.1 uncultured Bacteroides sp. | reverse complement strand
ATTCCAAGCATGTGCATGGAAAATGTCTAAACCTGGCAGTCCCGAGATAATCACCGGGCAACCATTGTTTAAACAATTGATGACTCCATTCCAAGAATAAGTATGATTATGTGCATCTGAAAAGCCTAATTTACGCATATAGCTGGAAGCCTTATGTGGAAATGTGAAAGTACCTTGATAAAAATACCAACTATCACAACCAGAACTTATTGCTTTAAGAAGATGTGCAGCATGGTCAGGTGCGAAATAATAATTATTATTCAGATATTCCCAGTTAATTTTAAAACCATTATGTGTAAAATTCTGAGGATATTTATGATAACCCAAAACCTTTGCAACTGCCAGTGGGAAACAACCGGCCGGAGCTCTCCTTTTGTGCCCCATTATAATAGCTAATCTTTTTTTAGGATAAAGGTCATTAAACGGTGAATTCTGATTCCAATATATAAAATTTCCCAACATTGGATTAACTGAACTTTTAGTTTCCCAGTTTGTATACCAATACTCAACCTCGGCATCTCCGTATGCTCCACCATTACTTACAGGCCCTCCATTCTCTCCGGAATCAATAGTAGGATTACTATTTCCACCTTCATTTGTTGTCGGTAGTGAGAGATAGCTTGATAAAACTTGCTCGCTGGCATATGATATACATAATGCTGTAGTTGTATACTCAATCGTTCGGTTATAATTTATACTGTCATTCACAGGATCATTTGCAGGATTGCCAAAATCATCTTCGGCTCCTATATGGTCAAGGAAGAAATTACCTACCAAAGTATCTTGTTCAGCTGGAATAGCGAAATCTACAGTATTGGGATTAATAAATAAAGTGTCCCCATATTCCATCAGTTTATAAAAACCGTCCCCGTATGAGGGATATTCAGGAATTATAACTCTTTCAGGATTGATAATCTCAATAGGAGTAACACCTGGAGCCACTGCTGTACTGTCGTAAGAACCGCCATCTGTTATTGCAAGAACGTCTTCGCCGATTCGGTCATCAGCGGCAAGAACGGCATAGCCTTCGTCATTTTCAAAGTTAACAACATATAGAAGATTTTCACAATCTAAGTCAGAAAATTCTTCTGAACGAGCTAAAGAAGTCTGTTTTGCTTTGATTGTGCAATAGTCTTTTATAACCCGCTTATTTCCGGATCGTGATTTTCCGTTAAATGAATCCAAGAAATCCTCCAAATTGGAAATCGCTTTATCAACAGGTATTAAGTGTTGATTTTTAGCAATCTCTTCTTTTGTATTTACATCCAAAGGAGTTTTTGGCTCTAATAAATCATCTGAGCACGATAATAACAATCCACATGAAAGGATTGAAATGATTAAATATTTTTTTATCATAAATGCGATGAATGTTGGGTAAATAATTATAAGGTATATTTCTTTCTTTAAAATTATATCATATTTCGACAACTCCTGTTGCCTCCCAGCTTTCTGTGGTGATTTTCAGATAGTATTTGCCGGGAGTCGAGGGAAGAATGAAAGTAGTGTTGATTTCATTTGAGAAGTCGATAATGACATCATTATAAATAATCATGGCTTCTCCTTCGTAATAGTCGGGGCAGTCGATGCTTATCATGCGAGTTTCGGGAGTGAAATAGGCATGAACAGGAATAAATGCCGGTTTACGATGGGTTTTCTGGTTATTCTCAGTAGTTTTGTTTAGTTCTATTTCTGAACCTTCGTTTGGTGGAGTAGGGGGAGATAGAGGCGTGTCGGTTAACGCAAAAACATTGGATGATGACACTAAAAGCATAAAAGCTATCAAAATTCGTCTTATCATATAAGTTGATTTAAGGGGTTAATGAATTATTGCAAAGATAAGGTTAAAACCGTTTCATCTCCAAATTTAAAGTTTAATATTTTTCATTTTTATTGAGGGGCAAAATGCAGTAGAACAAGGTGTTAATAATCTTTAGGGTTTAAAAAGTTTCATGTGGCTGAAAAAAGTTTCATGAGGGGTTGAAAATAATGGAAAAATTGACTAAATTCGCTAAAAACTAATAAACCAGTCATGATGAAACGACCGAATTATTTTAGGGAATTGATATTGATATGTTGCATGATTTTGCTATGCAGCTGCGGTCACAGAGATGAGGAATCGTGGGAAAAGATGCTTGAAGCCGACAGGATAATGGAGGAAAGGCCAGATTCGGCGATGATGATATTGCAGAAGATAGACACCACTTTGCTTAAGGGTAAAGAGGAAAGGGCGAAGTATGGATTGCAGATGTCGATGGCTTTGGATAAGAATTATGTGGATACAACTGATTTCAGCGTGCTCCAGCCGGCGATAGATTATTATGCGGATAACGGAAGCGATAATGAAAAGCTGCGCACATATTATTATCAAGGCCGTATATATCAGAACAAGAATTATGAAGATGATGCCATAAAATCGTTTCTCAAGGCACTGGATTTTGCTGAAAAAGTTACAGATAGTCTTACGCTTGCCCGCACACATCATGCCATAGGTAATATTTATAATAACATTTACTCATATGATGAGTCTATATCTCATTATCTTGAAGCCGGTAATCTTTATGCGGCAAAAGGACGTAAAGAATTAAGCCTGGACTGCAAACTATCAGCCCTGACTGGATATGTAATGAGCAAAAACAAAGCCAAGGCTGACAGTATGCTTTCTATCTGTAAAAAAGAAAAGCAGTTCTGCCTTTATTCAGAAGCGGAATTTATGGGTAATCTGCTTTCTTATGCTCTGAATTTAGGGTCACAAGATGATCTTAAGTCAATAGCAGAGGAATATAAATCAAGATCAGGACTTAATGGGGAAAATCGTTTACTTTGGGCCTGGGTTTTTTGTAGACTCGGAAAAGCTGAAGAGGCAAAAACAATAATAGAAACTATAGACAAAAATAATTTCAATTACCCAAAGCATAAATATTTAGCGGTAAAAGTTAAAATTGCCGAAGGTTTAGGAGACTATAAATCAGCCCTCGAATATTATAAACAATTTAGTGACGAGTTATATAAGCTTCATAAGAGCACTTACGAGCGTGAGACAAAGTTTGCGACAGAACGGCATAATATGGAGTTGGAGCATAAGACGGAGATGGAGAGCAAGAGCCGGCTTTTATGGGGATGTGTTGCAGGCATTGTTTTTCTTGTGCTCGTTTCTCTGATGCTTTTGTTTGCCGTAAGGAGCAGTCGGGCAAAGCGGAGGCTTGCTCTTCAGGCAGAGCAAATCGCGATGCTTGAAAACGAAGGGTTGAAGCTTAAGAACCGAGAACTGGAGCAGGAGGCCGAGAAGCTTGGCGAGGAGATACGCCTTCTTACCGAGGAGCGCGACAATCTTAAGCGCACAAAGGAATCGACGGATAGTCTTGACGAGGATGTGAGCAGGGCCATGAGCGAACGTCTCGAGGTGCTTAATAATCTTATCGCCTCGAAGATTACGCAGAACGAGAAGTATAAGCTCAGGTATCAGGACTGGCTGGAAAAGCTGACGGCAAATTCAGGTAAGCTGATGGCTTCGACAAAGCTCGCGCTGCGGGGTACGAATCCCGGGTTTGTGGAGTATTTCGAGAGCCGCGGGCTTACCGATGAGGAGTTGGGTTATGTATGTCTTTATACCATAGGAGTCAAGGGCCTGGAGATAGGGCAGTATATGCGTAAGCCCGGGCATTTCAATATCAGCAGCGCGATAAGGCAGAAGTTGGGGCTGGGCGCAAATGATACGAATCTTGGTGTGCTGATACGTGAGGTGATGAGGAGAACGAAAGTTTAGAGCATAGGACCATAAGAACAGAGATTTTTTGACCAAAGAACCATAGGGCCATAGGTTTTTAACATAAGGTCAAAAGGGCAAAAGAACAGAAGTGTTTGGGAGTGAAATATTTAAGAACAGAAGGTTTTTCTTGCGAAAAACGGTAAGAACAGAAGTTTTAGACCATAGGGCCACAGTTTTTTTAGACCATAGAACCATAGGACCATAGGTTTTAAAACAGAGGAACAAAAATATTTGAAGGACATAAAGTTTTAACAGAAGGGCAGAAGGACACAAGAGCACAAGGAGCTGTGGGATAAAGGAATAAAGAACAGATGGTTTTTAGACATAAGGTCAAAAGGGCAAAAGAACAGAAGTGTTTGAGAGTGAAATATTTAGGAACAGAAGGTTTTTCTTGCGAAAAACGTAAAGAACAGAAGGTTGAGGCGCGGTTTGAGGACGCGGGGCGGTCCACGCGCGGCGTGGCCCCTACCAGGCGACCCAGACTACGGCGGTGGAGGCGCGGCCTCACCCCTGCCTGCGTCCCCGCTGTCTGGCGACCCCGACAACTTCAGATGAGTGGATATCAATTGAATTTTAAAAATAGAAGAGGGTGCCGCTCTGGCACCCTCTTCAGGGAGGGTGTTATGGACTTCAAAAGCGAACTATTGTTGCAATCTGAACTGGATGGGGAGGTTGTAAGAAACCTTGACGGGCTGACCGTTGTTCTTACCGGGAATCCACTTGGGCATAGCCTTGACAACGCGTTCAGCCTCACGGTTGAGGGCAGGGTGCGGGCCGCGGACTGCCTTGACGTTGGTGATAGAACCGTCTTTACCTACGGTGAAGTTAACGGTTACTTTACCCTGGATACCCTCTTCAGCAGCAGCTGCGGGATACTCGATGTGGTTTGAGAGCCATGTGCGCATAGCTGATTCACCACCGGGGAATGTAGGCTCCTGTTCGATAAGGTTTACGGTATAAACTTTATCTTCCACTACGGGTTTAACTTCCTGAACAACCTGTTCTTTGATAACCTGTTTGTTGAGGTCGTTTACACCTTCCGAGAAGTCGACAGTACCAAACTGAGCCTCATTCTCCATTACCTTGTCCTGCTCTTTGGCCTGCTTGGTCTCGTCAAAGTCCTTGTCGTCGACCACGAGGATGTTGGTAACGGCCTGCTCGTTGGCAGCCTGTTCCTGAATGATTTCTTCTTCTTCGGGCTGCTCGATTTCGATTATCTCTTCATCTTCTATCTCTTCATCTTCAGGAGTGTCGAGTACGGCAAGTTCCTGTTCGGTGTTTGCGTCGGCGCCTTCATCGTCGGCTTTGCCGAAGACACCGGTGAGAGAAAGGGCGAGAAGGGTCACGATAACCGCGAGGACGCCGAGTACGATAATTACGGCACGTGTGTGGCGCGCGGGGGTTGTAGCACGGAGCTGATAAGCGCCGTATTCCTTGTTTTTACCCTCGAAAACTATATCGCGCCACTCTTTGGAATTAAGATCTACGTCTTTTGCCATTTTAATGTGTTGTTACGGTTAAAGTGTAAAACTTATTTTTTTCTGATAGTGGGGCGTATGATAGTAGCGCCGTTTCTGCGTTCAAACTCTTTGATGAGGGTCGTGTCGGTATGGGTGGGCAGCTCGATGCTGTAACGCGAAATCTGGTTGATATTCATTTCGTCGAGAGCATTGATAAGCCCTTCATACGTGGTGTTGGGACCCGGTTTGATAACGACTACTGGACGTGTCTTTAACGAGTCGGAAGCGTTTTTCTTCGCCATTTCCTGGAACTGCTCCTTGGTGATTTCTTTGTTTTTCCACTGAGCTTTGAGTTTGTCATACTCTTCCATTACCTGCTCGTTACGTTTACGGAGGATCTTGCGAATACCCTGGGGCTCGTGGTTCTGATTGCCGATAAACTGCTCACGCTGGAGGTATTTGTCGGTAGCGAACACTGTGTCGGGCTCACCTTCATAATAGTAGATATTATGGATGGTCTTACCGGTTTCGGGGTCAACCTTGGGCTTTTCGCCGTCGTATTCAGTGTCAAGGATGAGGGTTACAGCCTCGGAAGCCTTGGCCTGGTTCTGCTGCTCCTTCTTCACATCTTCATTGGTAGGCAGGATGATCTGTAGAGTCTGGCTCTTGATCATAGTGGTACAGAGCATGAAGAAAGTGATGAGAAGCATGTTCATGTCCACCATAGGAGTAAAGTCCACATGGATTTGCATCTTTTTCTGGGCGCCTTTTTTCTTCTTGCCGCCCTTGTCAGAGGTATCTATCTGTGCCATGGTTCTTTACAATTATTGGGTGGGTTCATCTTCAGACTTGAGGGCAGTCATAAGCGAGAACTTATTGAGCTTCATGGTCTGGAGGTTGTCAAATACTTGCTCGACAACGGTGAAGGGAGTGTCCTTATCGGCTTTTACAGCGATACCCTCGCCACGGCGGAGAAGCTGTGTGTAGAGGTCGGACATGGTTTTGCGCTCTTCCTCGGTGAGGCCTTCGACTTTCTCGTTGTGGATACGCTGGGCCACATTGTAGATAGCCTTGAGCCAGATCTGGAAGTCGTTGAGGTTTCCGTCACGGTTTTTGTTGTCGTTGATAGGAATACCAACGCGGGGGTCGGCCATGTTGCCCTGGAACTTGTCGCGTTCTGTGGGTGACATGGAAAGGAGCGTGTGGAGTTCCGAGAAGGGAACACCAAACATGTTGGTCTCCATAAACACGTTCCTGTCAGCGTCGGTAAGCTTGAGGTCGCTGTTCTTGTGCTGGTTCTTGTACAGGGCCACAGCCTCGTCGAACATCATGCCGCGAACCTTGGGGCTCGAGAGAGTCGAATCGGCGTCACCTGTAAAGGAGATGAAGATTTTGCCTTCCGTAACAGTGGGGTCGTTGAGCTTGCCGGATTTGTCGGAGCTCGAAACGAGGACGGTAACCAGATT
>CAYZFL010000133.1:5392-6761 GCA_964477785.1 uncultured Bacteroides sp. | reverse complement strand
GTATCTGCTCGCGGACACGGAGAGTGTAGAAAAGCATTGTCGTGGCACCGAGGTCCATGCCGTATGTGCCGATGAAGAGGCAGTGCGATGCGATACGCGAAAGCTCGTCCATCATCACGCGGATCACCTGTGCGCGGCGCGAGATTTCGATACCGGCGGCTTTCTCTATACAGATGCAGGCGCCGTGGTGATAATTCTGGCCCGAGAAATAGTCCATTCTGTCGAGGAAATGGAGTGTCTGCGGGTATGTGAGGTTTTCACAGAGCTTTTCTATACCGCGGTGAATATAGCCCATGTAGACGTCGATTTTCTTGACGGTCTCGCCGTCTACCGCAGTGCGGAAACGGAGTACGCCGTGGGTAGCGGGGTGCTGCGGGCCTATGTTGACAACGAAATCCTCGGGCTGGAAGATGCGCACTTCCTTCTTAACTATGCGACCGTCGGGTGCTTCGGTCCACATGTCGGTAAAGTCGGTCTGACGCTCGTTCTCTATGCTGCAGGGATTGAGGCTTTCTTTATCGTCAAAGTCTTTTCTGAGGGGATAGCCTTTCCAGTCGATGTTGAGGAAAAGGCGGCGCATGTCGGGATTATCCACGAATATGATACCGAAGAAGTCATAGACCTCGCGCTCGTAGATGCCTCCGATTGCCCATATGTCGCTCACAGAGGGGAGCATCGGGTTTTCACGGTCGGCGGTTTTAACTCTTACCGAAAGTTGGGCGGCGTTTTTGGTCGACATCATGTAATAGATGCAACCGAATGAATCCTTCCAGTCCATACCTACGATTGTCACCAGGTAGTCCATGGATATTTCGGAGTCGTCTTTGAGCTGACGGGCAAGGGCATGCCATTTGTCGGCGGGAACCTCGGCCAACAGTACATCGGCCTGCTCGAAGACAGCTTCCGGACAGAGCTTTGCTATTTTGTCTTGGATTGTTGCCATTATAATCAGAAAAGTCTTTGTGTTTTCTTAAAACTGACTCAATATATGGTTATAAATAATTCGCGGGAAGTTTTTATTCTGCATCCTCGGGATGCTCGCGGAGGTATGCCTTACGGTTTTCCTGACGGTTTACGCCGCCGAAGAAACGTTCTACCTTGATCTTGCGTGAGAGCTGCATGATACCATAAATCATTGCTTCGGGACGGGGAGGACAGCCGGGCACGAATACGTCGACGGGCACTATGTCCTCGATGCCTTTCGCCACATGATAGCTGTTCTTGAAAGGTCCGCCCGAGATTGCGCAGCTTCCACAGGCGATTACATATTTAGGTTCTGCAAGCTGGTCATACAGACGGCGGAACACAGGTACCATGCGCTTTACGATTGTACCGGCCACCATCATGAAGTCGGCCTGACGGGGCGAGG
>CAYZFL010000133.1:0-5382 GCA_964477785.1 uncultured Bacteroides sp. | reverse complement strand
AACAACTGGTGGCAAATGTAAGCGGCCAGATAGAGTTGCTTCGCCCCCAGTTGATAAGTTTATCGAAGGTACCCACTACGATGTTGGCACCGTTCTCATTAAGCTCTTTTACGAGCCCTTCGATATATTCATTGTCTTTCCATGCATCGTAGGGCATGCTTTTGGTAGTCACTTCCATTCAAGAGCTCCTTTCCGCCAGGCGTATACAAGGCCCAGCACTAAGATTCCGAAAAATACTGCAATTGAAATGAGTCCCTGGGCGCCGAGCTCGCGCATCCTTACTGCCCACGGATAAAGAAAGACGGTTTCTACGTCAAACATCAGGAAAAGGATGGCAAAAAGATAATAGCCCACCTTAAACTGTGCCTGGCTGGTGCCTCGTGTGGGAATACCGCACTCATAAGGCTCGCCTTTCTGAGGGTTGAACGAACGGGGTGAAATCAGTCCGGCTATCCAGAGAGCCAAAGCGACCAGGGCCACACCTGTGAGCAATGCCACGATGGCCAGTAGCCCGTTGTTGGTTATACCAAAAATTGCTGCTGATAACATAGGTTTATTATAACTTCATTGAATTAGCATTTTCAAGGTATTCGCGTTTTTTACTCCAGCAATTCGCTGATTTGCAGTAAATAACGTACAACTTACACGTCATCTTTGCAGAAGGCGCATAATTTTGCTACAAAGGTAGTGAATTTTTCTTAAAATCAAAGGAGATTAGCCGAAAATATGCGCCATGTCTTCAAAGAATTTTTCCCAAAGTTTTTATACTGCCCTTCTCAGCTTTGCCTCCACACATTAAATATAATATACACCCAAATATAATAAACACCCGTTTTCTCCCCGCATCTTAAAAAAATTGAGTGCTCCACACTTTTGTTAATGCCTCACTCCTTTATTTATTAATTTGCTCCCCGCAGGTTTTATCCCGATTTTTCATTACCTTTGTATTCGCATATATCTGCATCTGTCATGGAATTCATTACAATCTCAATACTCATTCTGGTCCTTGCCACCGTTATTTTACTAACTTTGCTTCTTATGGGACGCCGCCGTCAGGCTGAAAACGCCGGAAACGAGCGCCAGCGTTACGACGAGCTTCTCCGCTCTGCTACCGAAAGCCACAAAGACGCCCTTGTCCGCCAGGCCGAATCCCATAGAGCGGCTCTCGAGCGTGAACAGTCCCGTGTTTCCGACCTTGAGAAAGAACTCTCCGACCTCCGCACCGAAAGTTCAGCCCTCGCCGAGAGCCTTCGTCTAAATGCCGCCTCGGCTCTTGAAGAACTGCGAAATCAATATTCTACAAAAATCGGAGAATTACAGTCAGAAAACCTCGCCAAAGTAGAAACGCTTCAGAAGGAAAATGCAGCAAAGGTAGAGGAGCTTCAGAAGCAAAACGCCTCCCTCACCGGACAGCTTAAAGCCGCGGAAGAAAAAATCGGGACTCTGAAATCCGACCGCGAAGAGCTTAACCTTGAATACGAAGCCCGTTTCAAACGCCTGGCAAAAGATATCCTCGATACTAACTCACGCACTTTCGGCGAAGAAAACTCCCGTCGCATCAACGACCTTTTCCAGCCTTTCAAGACCAATTTCGAACAGTTCCGCAAGGATTTCACCGAGAGCTATGAGCGTGAAAACCGTGAGCGAGTCTCTCTGCTCGAGCAACTGCGTCAGCTCAACGATTCCTCCAAGACCGTCGGTGCCGAGGCACGCCGCCTCTCCGATGTACTCAAAGGCAACACCAAGGTTCAGGGAGACTGGGGCGAAATGATTCTCGAAAACATTCTCGAACAGTCGGGTCTCACAAAAGGCACCGACTATCTGCTGCAGGAAACCGGCGAGAACGACGAAGGTAAGCGAATCCGTCCCGATGCTCTCGTGATGCTTCCTGGCAAAAAATGCATCGTTATCGACTCCAAAGTCTCTCTCAAAAGCTATTTCGACCTGGCAAACGCCGAAGCCGAGGACGAAAAGCGCCGGTTCTCGGCCGCTCATGTCGCTTCGGTGAAAAAACATGTTACCGAACTGGTCAGAAAGAAATATCAGGACTTCATCGGCGACAACAGCCTCGACTTCGTGATGATGTTCATCCCGGGCGAAGCCCCCTACTCTGCCGCAATGCAGGCCGAACCCGGTCTTTGGGACTGGGCATACAGCCAGAGGGTCATGATGGTCTCGCCCACCAACCTCGTGGTGAGCCTTAAACTCATATATCAGATCTGGAGCAAGGAAAAGTCCACGGCCAACGCCATCGCCATCACCGAAGAGGCTTCAAAAATGATTGACAAGCTCATAGCCTTTGTCGAAGACCTCGAAAAAGTGGGCAGCGGCATTGCCACTGCGTCAAAAAACTACGAAAGCGCCGTAAACAAACTCAGGACCGGCCGCGGCAACCTCATCACCCGTGCCGAAAACCTGCGCAAAATGGGCGTCAAAGCAAAAAAAGACCTCCCCGCCTCCTTCCGCAACTCTATCCCTTCCACCGACCCAGAGGAGGAAGAATAAATTATTATCATGCACCCCTGACGTCCGCAATTCTATATAAGTTTAATCTGTGACTGGCATCTCACCCCTCCCTGTCCGGGCCGAAGGCCGACTGGAGGCGTTTGCGGGCAAAGAAGATGCGGCTTTTCACCGTTCCAAGGGGCACGCCCGTGCGCTGGGCAATCTCCGCATAACGGTAACCCGACAGATATAAGGAGAAGGGTAGCCCCAGTTCACGCGGTAGCCTGCCTATGGCGGACTGCATCTCCTTCACGGAATATGCTCCCGACGGTGAGTCAGTAGACGCATCGCTGTAGGAATTGATATGATAGAGATCCTGCGTCTGGTCTATCACCACGCCGGCTCGTACATTCTTACGGTAATTGTTGATAAAAAGATTTCGCATAATCGTAAATACCCAGCCTTTGAAGTTCGTATTGCTTGTATATTTATCCTCGCTGTCGAGTACTTTCAACGATGTATCCTGCAAAAGGTCATAGGCGTCGTCGCGATCCGACGTCAGATAATATGCAAATTTCAGCAGATTGGTCTGAATCGCGATGAGTTGCTTCTTGAAATTCTCGTTTTTCATAAATATAGAAATTGAGCGTGATTTTTTTGCGTTTTAATAGGATCTTTGACTCTGAAACACATCCCGACGCCGATAAGATTTTGATTTTAAGCAATTTTGGCTCTTTTCTCAGCCGTCGCTCCCTATTTTTTGTTTATTTAGATTTAGTGAACCGAAATAAACAAAAAAGCACAACACTTCCCAACCTTCCGCTCACGCAATTTGTTAGTGGCTTTGAAATATCAAAATTTTTCAATAATAACCGACAAAGAAATGAAAAAAGCATTATCGATGGTCCTCGTCGGACTCATGGTGATTTTCGCCTCCTCATGTAGCGAAGAACCTGTTGAAAAACTGGTAAAGGACTTCCAGACCTCGCTGCCCCAACAGGTGGCGCAGGGCGTCGACTGGACAAACATCAGCTATGACAAGAAGGCTAAAGCCATTACATTCGTCTATGAAATAGGCGACACGCAGTTCCAGAATCTCGGCGACGCTGTTTCGCAGGCTAAACTCAAACCCGCTCTCGCCAACATCGTCAACAACATCCCCATCTTCATGAATTCCGACATCAGCACCTATATCTTCACCTACAACTGCGGCGGCGACAGCTTCAGCGTAACCATCCCCGCATCGGATATTCTTTCCCTCTCCCTGCAGGCTCAGATGATACAGGAGCAGAGCGACCTTCAGGACTCGATCGCAGCCCTTCAGAGTATGGTGCCTTACGATGTGCCCGTCTACTTCAACGACTCCATTTCAATCACCGACTCCGTCAGCGTCACCATCCCCGACTCTGCAAAGTCCGTTGCTGCCGGTGATTCGATATAAGAGTAGCTGCTGCAATACATCTTCTTACCTACCCTGACTAAACATATCAGAATCGTCTATAAAACATCTCAACGCTCCGCGGCCGGGGCCGCGGGGCATTTTTTTCAATTTCATAATTTAATCCCGGTATTTGGTAATTTTTAGAACTAAAGGTTTGGCCAACGCTGAGTTTTTGTCTACCTTTGCTCCTGCAAGGCCTCGAGAACCTTATCTGAAAAGAACTCTTATCAATCCAATATTTTCACCAAACCTAAAAAACAAAATGAAAAAAATTTTTTCAATGGTGATGCTCACCCTCATGGTGCTCACCCTCGGCTCATGCTCGAAAAATCCCATCCAGAAAGAAGTTGATGAACTCAACAAAGAACTTCCCCAGGTTATCGACCAGGGCATCACTCTTACAAAGGTTGAATATGACGAATCGTCAGATGCCATTAAATATTTCTATGATATAGAGGCCTCGACTTATGAAGCTATCGACAATCCCGCAAGCAAAGATGTAATGAAGCAGGTTATGGCCCGGGAACTTGCAAGCGAACCCGAGGTCATGGGCCTTAACGTAAAGAGATTTACTTTCGTTTTCCGCAATGAGGATTCCGGCGAGAGCTTCACTTCCAGCGTTACAAAAGCTGAAATGAATAATCTTTCAGCCGAAGCTGAAGAACCGGCTACAGAAGGTGACGAGGCTGTTCAATCTCAGATTGACGCCCTTCAGAGCCAGCTTCCCATGCAGACCGGTGAAGGAGTGGAATGGACTGCCGCAAGCTACGACCCCGCTATCGGTCAGGTAACTTTCACCTACACCATAAGCGACGACATCTACAGCGCAATCAACTCCAGTGATTCCGCCAGAGAGCTTTATGAAAACGAAGTCGTAAAAGGTTTCAAGGATACTCCGGGCCTCAAGGAGCTGAATGTACAGAGCTACTCCCTGCAGTTCAACACCACCAGCGGCAAAAACTTCGGCTTCACCAAAACATGGAGCGAAATCTTCGAATAAGCAATCCCTTTAAACTGCAAAAAAATTCCGGTACCAACCATGGCGCCGGGATTTTTATGCTTTCAAGGGAGCGGAAGTGAGTCCGTATGGAGCTTAACGATTCCGCTTAACCTTCTATTTTTCAGCAGTATTTATTTGATGAGATACTGCGAGGAGATTGACTTGTTTTCATGCACGCGGCGGATGGTGTCAGCAAAAAGCCTTGCCACCGAGATGATGGTGCACTTCGGGCAGTCTTTCTTGTAAGGTATTGAATTGGTGAAAATCATTTCGGTGAGCGAGCAGTCGTTGATGCGCTGGGTAGCGGGATCGCTCATTATGGCGTGAGAGCAGAGTGCGCGTACCGACTTCGCTCCGTTTTCAATCATAAGGTCGGCGGCTTTGGTAATAGTACCTGCGGTATCGACCATGTCGTCAACAAGAATCACGTTCTTGCCTTCCACGTCGCCTATCACGGTCATCTTTTCAACCACGTTGGCCTTTGCGCGCTGTTTGT
>CAYZFL010000132.1:0-6778 GCA_964477785.1 uncultured Bacteroides sp. | reverse complement strand
GCTTGCCAAAGCTTATTTTCAATAGCGCGAAGGCGCAGTGTTAACCCCACCAAAAATAAGAATGAAACTCGATTCCCTACTGCGCAATTTCATTCTTCACGGCGAAATCGAATAAGACAATGAACGTAGAAGCAAAGGATATAATTGATACTATCGACTTGTATAAAAGCGATGCATTATTGCCTATATATGAGTGTGTGGTAAATTCAATTATCAGTTTAATTAAAGTTGATAGACCAGATAAAAAAATCGAGGTCCTGATTACTCGTGCTGAGACTGAAAACAGTACGCATACTGCGTCTCTATTTGATCGCATTGTGGCACCCATATCAGAAATTTCGATTATTGATAACGGAGAGGGATTTACAGATTTGAATTTTAAATCGTTCTCGGCACCATTCAGTAAAATCAATAGGAAATACGGATGTAAAGGATTTGGACGCTTCTCTGTATTGGCTGTTTTCCGTCAGATTGAAGTAACAAGTATATTTCAAGAGAATGGGGAATGGAGAAAACGTATCTTTACATTTGATGCAGATAATGAAATCCAAATAGTTGAAGACACTACACTCGATTCAGAAAGTATTCCATATACCAAAGTCCGTTTAATTGATTTTTATAATGACGATTTGATGCCATTCACGGCAAAGAATTGTGATGAAATAGCGAAGGCTATTACAGATCATTGCTTTATCTATTATTTAAGCGGAACTCTCCCTCAAATATATGTGGGTGAAAAAATTGAAGATAAGTTTCAGACCTTATCTGTTGAGAGCATGTTCAAACTCAAGGAAAAAGACCATGAAAAGACAATCACTCTCGGACAGGAATCTTTCAATTTGTATATATTACGTAATGAGCAGGTTACAAGTAGAAAATATAATTATGTTACTTTTTGCGCCAATTCAAGACGTGTTGGCCAGAAATATGATTTGGCGAAAGTCAACTCATTATATACCTATCCTATTATAGAAAATGGCAAAACAAAATTCCTTGATATTTATGTTGTTTCTACCTATCTTGACAACAATGTAAATAATCAGCGAAACGGTTTCAAGATCCCTGACACTTCGGATGGTGGCTCATTGGAATTTGGAGATGATTTCCCGACGATACCTTCTATAGAAGATATTCTTAGGAAGATTGGCGAAGAAGCTTCATCATTATATCAGTCTTTTGCGTTGGAAACCCAACGTCAAACCGTACAGAAGGTGCGTTCATTTATTCAAGGGAAAGCACCTCAATATAGAAGTTTCCTTTATAGACAAGATATTCTTGAACAAATACCTCCATATTTGTCCGATGACAAGATTGAGGAAAATCTGCATCGAATCTCGATGGAAGAAAACTCGAAAATCAACGAAAAAATAGAGGAATTTTTAAGTCTCACGGATATTGACGAAAGCCAAATTATTGAGGTAATGGACTCTGTTAAGAAGAGGAGTGCTTATGACTCTGATAAATTAGCAGATTATGTTTGCAGAAGAAAAGCAATTCTACGGCTGTTTTCTCGAATGCTTGACCAGAAGGATAATGGGACATATCAGTTAGAGAAGATCATACATAATTTAATCTTTCCTATGGGCTTGACAAATAGAGAAATAACATATCAGTATCACAATTTGTGGTTACTTGATGACCGATTTTCAACATTTAGATTTATCGATTCTGATAAGTATATAACCTCTATGAGTCAGATAAAAAGTAGTAAAGAACCAGATTTAATCTTGATGAATCCGGAAAGATTGGTAAATAACCCTATTTGCTATGGGAATTATGACTCTGGCAAATTGGATTCTATGGTCGTTTTTGAATTTAAGCGTCCTGGAGATACCGCACACCAGAAAAACAAAAAAGATTTCAGATGGGAATTTTCAACGGTAATCGAAGAGTATTTTGACGTATTCCAATTTGGGGAAGAAAAACAGAAAAAGAATTATCGTGGACAAGTAGTTAAAGTCACTTGCGATACTCCCAAATTTGGTTATGTAATTATGGATGAATTGCCAGATAGGCTTATTGAGTTCAACAAGTCAAAAGGATGGAGACAAACTCCATTCGGGACCTACTACAAGATAAATCCCGACCAAAATCTACATATAGAAGTAATGGATTTTCAGACATTGCTTAGATTGGCCTCAGAACGTAATAATCCCTTCTTCGACCATCTATTTGCAGATAATTCACATCTCTAATTCATTAGTATTATGAGCGAATCGGAACCTCGTTTTATACAGTTGTATGATTTTTTCAACGGAGCTCTTTTCGATGAAAAATTTAATTTAGTAATACCCAATTATCAGAGAGGATATAAGTGGGCTGTCAAAGATTCAAACAATGCAGAGGATGAGTCCTCTGTGGAATATCTGGTTAAAACGATAATTGAATCGTTTCATTCAAATTCCGAATTATTTTTGCAGGGAATTACAGTATCTGATACTGAAAAAGATAGTGCTGGTGTGCGCAATGTAATTATAATTGATGGACAACAACGAATAACAACCCTTTATCTCTTACTTTGGGTTCTCGATAAATCTTTGATTCAATCAACGGAACTTAGGTACGCAGCACGTAAAGATACCGACAAATGTTTGAAGACATTGAAATCTATAGATTGTTGTGATTTGCACGAGAGTGATTTGGGTGATACAACTAAACAAGATATTTATTTCATAAAGAAAGCTATCTCTCAAATTTCTATTTCCCTTAAAGAAATACTTGAAACGCCTAAGCGACAAGATTTTATTAAATACATCAAGGAAAGGATTAAAGTTATTTATATTCCGATAGCTCGAAAAGAGGATGCCATAAGTACATTTACTATGATGAATGGTAGCAAAGCTATTATGCGTATCGAGGAGCTTATAAAGTCTGAATTACTGAGACTGGTATCTAAAGTTTGTCAGGATTTCTCTTTTGAGGCGACATCTATTGAGGATGTTTTAGTGCGCCTTAGAGATTTCACGGCAATGGATTGGAACACAGCAGAGATACGCTCACGGTATGCGCGAGAATGGGACAGATGGCTGTATTGGTGGAATAGAGCTGAGGTGAAGACATTTTTTAGGACAACCACGGAAACAAGACCGTTGGGCCTATTATTGGATTTTTATTATAGAAATTCCGATTCCGAGGAATCGACATATTCCTCTTTTAAGCAATTCCAATCTCGCTATCTTCAAGCTAAAGATGATGTACTAAAGGATATAGCACAAAGTGTATTTTTTAGTCTTCGTAAACTTCAAAAGCAATTTGAGGACGTTTATAACGACTATTTTACATACAATATGTTGGCGATGGCTTTATCTTGTGGAAAGAGAAACGAAGTAATTCCATTCTTCATGAGTCATTATAATGACTCAAACAAGGAGGAAGTCCTGAGACGATATACCGAAGGACTTATAATAGGCCTTACAAATAAAGAAGCACAGTCGTTTGCGAATCAAGTTGAAATCAACATTGAAGATAAAAAGGATGCGTTCATAAAAAGTCTTTTAGGACAATTTGTCTATGGAGGCAATGATGAAAACGCGTTTAGATATCTGTCATACAGAAATATTTTGGAATCGAATAAATTGAAAGAACGGTTCAATGTGAGCATCTTTTTAAATAATCGTTCATTGGAGCATATTCATCCAAAATCTAAAGTCTATCATCTTGATGAAACCTCTGGAAAATTGACAAAAGGAGATAATTCTATTGTTGAGCCAGTTGTATATGATTTCCCGAATCCTATGCCAAGCGGAACTATAAAAAGAACTGATATACGAAATATGGCAGATGGGATTGTTCTATCTGAGCACTCTATCTGTAACCTCGTATTGTTATATGGTCGAGATAACTCTGAATTCGGAGCAAAAGATTTCGATGAAAAGAAAGAGATATTCTTTAAGGTTACTGATCAAAAGAAAATCTTCATTAGTCGCACTTTGCAGCATACTCTTTCTAAATTTGCAAAGGCAAAATGGGACGTAAGCGAGATGATTGAATATTATAAAGAAACGAAACTTTTTCTGGAAAACGATTTTCTAAAATGAAGCATTTGTCAAAACTTGAAAGTGGCAAAACATACAATTTAAGCCAGATATTTTCAAATGATTTTATAGTGGCAATCCCAGATCTTCAACGCGATTATTGCTGGGGACTTGAAACCTATGATAACAAAGGGAAACAGCAGGGAGAACTTGTATCAGGATTCCTAACGTCTCTTAAAAGTAAATGGTTGGATGCCTCAAATGCGTCAAATGGCGATACCCATACTCCCATGGGACTAATTTACGGTTACGAATGGCCGAAAGGAACCTATCAGCTATGTGATGGTCAACAACGTATTACAACGTTCTATTTATTAGCTGGGGAATTGTATAGAAACGAACTAGTATCAGATGATATCAAGGACATTTTATCAAGTATTCTCACTCGACATCAGTCAGAAACAGAGATTCATGAGATGTCGTCTGCGCTTGTCTATTCAATCCGAGAAACGACATTATATTTTCTATCTGATCTTGTATACCATTATTTTCTTGAAAGAGATTGTTCTTTACCGTTCTATAACTTGGAAGAGAGAAGCAAGGAACATTTGGTCCTTAAGCACAAAGGGAGACCTTCATGGTATTTTTTTGAATATGATATTGATCCGACTATTCAGTCCATGTTGGGCGCACTATATTCAATAAAAAAATTTCTACAAGAATCGTTTACAGATCCAGAGAGTATTTCTTCATTCGCAGAAGCGATTGCCACAAAGTTTTCTTTTATATATTATGACATGGGCAATCGCATGAGAGGTGAAGAAACTTTTGTCGTGCTAAACACGACAGGCGAACCTCTTACATCTACTGAGAACCTTAAACCATTGCTGATTGGCAATCTTGCTTCAGATGAAAATGCGCAAACTGAAATTTCAAATCAATGGGAAGAACGAGAGGACTGGTTCTGGAAACATAGGTCAAGCAAAGAATTGACTTCAGACTCCCTTAGTAGAGATTTCTATACCTGGTGGATGCAAATAGATGGTGAGAAAGAGACTGTAAATCTTATCAAAGACTATCGGTTGCTTTCAAATCTGAAAGACAATATCTATAGTATTCATGCTTTTTTTCTATCAATGATTGATGTCATCCATTGGATTTATAATTCGTCGACAGCCCACTCCATACTTAAATCAATATCCAGATGGGATGATGAAGAAATAAATTGTGCATCTGAGACAACAATATTATCTTGGCTCAGAGAACCTTCTCATCACGAGATATTCTTGCCTTTAGTTGCATTCTATAATAAATTCGGTAGCCAAGATCTGGTTAGTTTTTTCCGTCGTATATGCAAGAATTATTATATAGGCAAAACGACTAAAGGAGAAAATGATCCAGATAATATGAGGCCATATCTTAAATTCAGAGATGTAATAAACTTAATACATCATTCAGATAAGGCCACTTACGTGCTATTTGCATCTAACTGGTATAATTATGATGAGCAGCAAAAGGACTCAGTTTTCTATGGTAAAGAAGAAGAATTGATTGAATTTGAAATAGATGATCTTATTCGTTTCGACCTTAATATCTTTTGGAAAACGGGCGCCGCAACAACAGCTACCATAAGAGAAATACTGGAGCGACTTCATATTCTTCATAAATTGGCGCAGGGTCAACTTCCTGCTGAATTGAAGGATGAAGAAGCAATATCCATGTCGAATCAGTACCGACTCTTAAAATTCCTTTTGCGATGGGGCGCTCCGACTGGAAGACAGTGGCAAGTTAATTGGAAACAATGGGGAGTCTGGTTTAACAAGGATGAATATATTCATAATTTATCATCATCTTATAATGACTCAAGTCTATGGAGTATTCTGGTTTCTGAGAATTTCAAAGAGGCATTGCACAATAGACTTTTTAAAGCAATTCATAAAGAAACTAATCTTGAAGACCTCTTCTCCGGTATTGGTTTATCTAAACCGGAGGATATAATGAGAATATGGCTGATAGGCAAATTCATAGTTAATGAATTTGCTTTTGAAAAGCCCCATCTCATTACATCTTATGGAGATTATTCTCTTTGTGTAAACAAGGAAGCGATAAAAGAAAACTTAATCAATGAAGCGTTGCCAATAAGTATAGGGAATATATGCTTACACCATGTAACAAGAAATGGTCCCTGGCTTGTGGGAAAGGACTACTACGCTAATTCAAAATGTCTTGATAGTCCATTATTTGCAGGTATATTAGAGATAGACTATAAAATTTTTAAAGGAAGGGGTGTAGAACGACATGATATAAATTATGTTACAAACCTCATAATAGACTTGATGCGAAAAAACATTTTTGAAAATCAGCAGATAATTTTATAGTAGATTTTTTGCGATTCTTCTCCGCTACGCAGATAGGCTGCATTCGGCCTATCTAACTTTGCAGTGTCAACCTTCAGCTCATCGACCGAAGGGAGATAAAAGGAAGGAAGCATGGGTGAGCGAGCGGTCGTTATCGGCTTGCCGCTTTCAGAGAAAGAAACCAGCCATCTGCTAAGGGGCCGAGCCTCTCATAAGGCTCCGAAAGTCGAATTGCAAATCGGCGAAGACCTATTAGATACTCTCAATCTGAGCCAATCTTTCTGCTTCCGCCAACACTGGGGTGTCGCATAGCGGCTATTGCAGGAGACTGTAAATCTCCCGTCTTCGGACATCGTAGGTTCGAGTCCTACCGCCCCAACAGATATACTTCTGTAGCTCAGTGGATTAGAGCGTCACGCTACGAACGTGAGGGTCGCAGGTTCGACT
>CAYZFL010000131.1:0-7045 GCA_964477785.1 uncultured Bacteroides sp. | reverse complement strand
ACTTGTCTAAGCGGCAGCTGCCCCGCGAGCAGGACATTTCCCTTCATTACGCATTACGCATTTGCGCATTTTTAAGGCCTTTGCCCGTAAAGCCAAACCGCAGCAAGGAGCACTTTGACATTTTTACCATATTTTTTAAAGCGATTGGCATTCTCTCTATTTCCTGTTACGCTTCTACTGATATACTTCATTGGCGATTGAAAAATTATTGGTAACTTCGCGTAATATTTCGTATTGTTGATTCTGTGAAGGAGATTTTTTGTCATAACGGTACCACTCTTTATGTTACAGACCTCGACGGCACGCTGCTCGGCACCGACAGTAAGATAAGTCCTCGAAGTTCTGATCTGATAAGCCGTCTCACGGGCCTCGGCGCTATGATAGGCGTAGCGACGGCGCGCACAGCCGCGACGGTCGTGCCACTTTTTGCCGGCACGGCTACCTCGGCGCCTTTCGCTGTGATGACAGGCGCCGCGCTATGGAACCGCGACCGGCGCAGTTATTCCGAACTGCATTTCATGCCCCCGGAGGAGGCCCGGAAGGTAAACGAGATATTCCGCCGCGAAGGTCTCACTCCCTTTATCTACACCCTGCCGCGCAAAGATGCCGGGCCCGACGGTCAGGCACCTGTGATAGAGGTATATAAAGCGTCACAAAATCTCACACCCACGGAAAACCGTTTTTACTCCGACCGCGCCCATCTGCGACTCAAGCATTTCAACATAGGCGAGGAGCCGCCCGAAAAGGAAAGCGGGCACACGCTGCTCTTCTTCGACGACGTGCCTGCCGAAAAGGCGGAGGCTGTAGCCCGGGCGGTGATGGCCGAGACGCGCTGCTCGGCCTGCGCCTATCCCGATATCGCCGAGCCGGGACTCTCGGTAATCGAGGTATTGCCTCCCGGAGTGTCGAAGGCCTCGGCAGTGAAGGAGCTCAAAAGAGTTACCGGCGCCGACCGGCTGGTGATATTCGGCGACAACCTCAACGACCTGGCGATGCTGGCAGAGGCTGACGTGGCGGTGGCAGTAGAAAATGCCCACCCCGAGGTGAAAGCGGCCGCCGACATAGTGACAGGCCCCAACACAGCCGATGCCGTGCCGCGATTTATATGGCGCGACTACCTCGGCAAAGAGCTGTGATGCCGCCAGCATACTTCATAGGGCCCTTAGGGCCTATAAGCCCCATAAGGCTTATAACTTAATCAACCACTCTCTCAAAAATGGAAAAAGACAAAACAAATCCTGTGGAAAAGCTCGAAAGGCTATGGAACCTCAATTACTGCAAGGTGATGACGGCCAATTTCCTGCTCTTTTTCTCTTTTTATCTCCTTACGCCCCTTCTGCCCATCTACCTTGACAGCGAGTTCAAGGCCGACAAGGACACCATAGGCTATGTGCTCTCGGGCTACGTAATCGCAGCACTTATAGTAAGGCCCTTCAGCGGCTATATCGTCGACGCTTTCGACCGCCGCAAGGTGCTGATGACCTGCTTCTTCATATTTTTCATCTGCTTCACCGGCTACATAGGCGCGGGCACGCTGCTGATGTTTGCAATAGTGCGCACGGTTCACGGCCTGCCCTTCGGCGCGACCACAGTGGCCAATTCCACAATGGCGATAGATGTGCTGCCCTCCTCGCGAAGAAACGAAGGCATGGGCTTCTACGGACTAAGCAACAACCTTGCCATGGCACTCGCCCCCTCGGTGGGCATATGGATCTACAGCCTCACCGGTTCGTTCGCAGCCTTGTTCTGGATTTCGCTCTTCACGGCGCTCGCGGGCTTCATCGCCACCACCTCCATCAAGCCCAAGGAAAGGCCCAAGGTGGTTAGGGACAAAAAGATGAGTCTCGACCATTTCTTCCTGGGCCGTGCGTGGCTCCTGGCGCTCAATATACTGCTCTTCGGCCTCTGCTGGGGTGTAATGAGCAACTATGTGGCACTCTATGCCAAAGAGAGCATGGGCATAACCGAAGGCACCGGCATATACTTCATGATACTTTCGGCAGGACTGTTTCTGTCGAGGCTCATAGGCGTGAAGGCGCTGAGGGCCGGCAAACTTACCGAGAATGCCCTTCAGGGAGCCATCGTCTCATCGTTGGGCTACTCGATATTCGCCTTCTGCCCCTACGAATGGTCGTTTTACGTCTCGGCGGCGCTGATAGGTCTCGGCAACGGAAGGATGTATCCGGCCTTCCTCAACATGTTTATCTCCATGGCGCGTCACGACCAGCGAGGCACAGCCAACTCGTCGATACTCACCGCCTGGGACCTCGGTATGGGCATAGGCCTGCTTTTGGGAGGCGTGCTGGCCGAGTTCAGCGGCTTCCAGTCGGCCTTCATCGTCACAGCGGCCTCACAGATAGCCGGCACCCTGATGATATTTTTCTACACCGCCCGCTTCTTCAAAGCCCGCAAACTGCAATAAATAATTCACAAATCATTTCCAAAAAATCATGCTCGAATATATAATTGGAAAAATAACGGCACTGAATCCGGCGGAGGCATCGGTGGAGACGGCCTCCGGCATAGGATTCTCTGTACAGATCACGGTGCCCGACTACGAACTGCTCGAAAAATGTCTTAACGAAGGTACAACAGTCAAACTCCTGCTCCACGAAGCCATAAGGGAGGACGCATGGACGCTCTACGGATTTGTCAATGCCACAGACCGCGAGCTATTCCGCAAGCTGATAGGTGTTTCCGGCGTCGGAGCCTCGATGGCGAGGATGCTGCTGTCGTCGCTTCCTTCGGGCGAATTAGCCCATGCCATAGTGGAAGGCGACTCAAAAAAGCTCAAGGGAGTGAAGGGCGTGGGTGCAAAAACCGCAGAAAGAATCATTGTTGACCTCCACGATAAAATAAAAGCGGATGATTTCGCGTTAGTTATAGACAGCGAAAAGGCGGAATCCATGCCGGAGAATTTCGAGGATGCACTGGCAGCCCTTGTAATGCTTGGCTACAGCGCTCCCCAGAGCCGGAAAGTGCTCAAAAAACTCTTCGCGGAAAACCCGGGTCTCAAGACAGAGGCCGCGGTGCGAAAAGCCTTCCCGCTGCTATAAGGCACGTATACAGAAAAAACTCCCGAAGTCCTGCAAAAACCGCCGGACGGTTGACGGAGCCGACGTGCCGAAGATTATATGAGACCGGTCGATATCATAAAAATAAATAGAATATTACGCCGTACGGCGGCGGGCATAGCCATACTCTGCCTGCCGGTGACTCTGTGTCTGAGCGGCGTGAATGCGGGAGGCAAGACGGAGAAACTGCCGCCACCCGCTCCGGGCTCATATCCTTCGGCTCCCAACCTTGTGAAAGCGGCCGATACCATAATGCTGCCGATGGGCACAAGTCCCACAGTGCCACGCAACTACGAAGAGCTGATGCGCGGCGAATTAGCCTACGACCTCACCACGCCCTCCAACCTCAAGACCGAGGTAGAGTTCGACCCCTCGACGGGCATGTATGTGGTGCGGACCAAGGTGGGGGAATTTGACGTAGCCACGCCCTTCATGCTCAATTCCACGCAGTACAACAACTGGCAGATGAAGCTGGCTATGCAGCGCTACTACCGCGAGCGCAACTCTGTGGCCGCCGCGGAGAAAGGCGAGAAACAGCCCTTCAGCATCCTCGACATGAACTTCGCCTTAGGTCCGCTGGAGAAAATTTTCGGTCCCGGCGGCGTGTCGCTGAAAACCAACGGAACGGTGCAGATATCTGCGGGCGTGAAGTCAAACAAAACCGACAATCCGGCGCTCTCGCTCAACAACCGCCGCAAGACCTATTTCGACTTCGACCAGAAAGTACAGGCCACGATACAGGCCGGAGTGGGCGACCGCATGAAGTTCAACATGAACTATAACACGGACGCCACCTTCGACTTCGACTCCAAAAACCTCAAACTCGCCTACGAAGGCAAGGAAGACGACATCGTGAAAAACATCGAGGCGGGCAACGTGTCGATGACCACCGGGTCGTCGCTGATAAGGGGAAGCACGGCACTCTTCGGCCTTAAGGGCAAGCTGCAGTTCGGCAAACTCACCACCACTTTCCTTGTGTCGCAGCAGAACTCGGAGAGCCGCACGGTGAGCACCTCGGGCGGCGTGCAGACCACCAAATTCAGGGTCAAGGCCGACGAATATGACCAGAACCGCCACTTCTTCCTCTCGCAATATTTCCGCGACAACTACGACAAGTTTGCCTCGAAGCTTCCCTACGTCACCTCGGGCATCAACATCACGAAAATCGAGGTTTGGATAACCAACAAGAACAGTCGCTTCGAGCAGTCGCGCAACTTCGTAGGTTTCATGGACTTAGGCGAGTCGTCTCACTTAGCCAACGACTACTGGCAGGTGAATCCGGCGATACCGGTGCCCTGCAACAACTCAAACGACCTGCTGCAGACCATCAAGACCGAGTATCCCGACGCGCGAAACATCAACGCCGTGACGCAGGCCCTCGAGCCACTGCAGGCCTACGGCATCCACGGAGGCCTCGACTTCGAGAAAGTGGAAAGCGCGAGACTGCTCTCTTCAAACGAATACACCCTCAATTCCACATTGGGCTACATCTCGTTACGCGCCTCACTCAACTCGGACGAGGTGCTCGCCGTGGCATATGAATACACCTACGGAGGCAAGGTTTACCAGGTGGGCGAGTTCTCGTCGGACATCACCTCCACCGATCAGTCGCTCTACCTCAAGATGCTCAAGGGCACCACGATATCTACCAAGCTGCCCATGTGGAGACTGATGATGAAAAACGTCTACTCCTTAGGGGCCTACCAGGTGCAGAAAAGCAATTTCAAGCTCAATATCAAATACCTGTCGGACACCACCGGAACAGAAATCAACTACCTGCCTGTGCCCGGGCTCAACAACCAGTCGCTGCTGCAGGTGATGAACCTCGACCGACTCGACAACTCGGAGCAGTCAAACCCCGACGGTTTCTTCGATTTCATCGAGGGCTACACCATCCAGGCCCAGAACGGCAAGGTTATATTCCCGGTGGCAGAGCCTTTCGGATCACATCTCGCCGACAAGATAGGCAATCCGGAGCTGGCCCGGCAGTACTGCTATCAGGAGCTTTACGACTCCACATTGGTGGTAGCGAGGCAGTTTGCCGACAAAAACAAATTCATGCTCGAGGGCGAGTATCAGGCATCTTCGGGCTCTCAGATAAGGCTCAACGCCATGAACGTGCCGCGAGGATCGGTGCGCGTCACCGCCGGAGGTGTGGAACTCGTAGAGAACGCCGACTACTCGGTGGACTATGCCATGGGTATAGTGACCATCACAAACCAGTCGATAATCGATTCGGGGCAGAGCATAAGCGTGAGCCTCGAAAACCAGTCGCTCTTCTCGATGCAACGCAAGACGCTATTGGGCTTCGACATGCAGTATAAGGTAAACGACAAACTCAACATAGGCGCCACGATGATGCATTTCTCGGAGAAGGCAATGACGGAGAAGGTAAACATAGGCGACGAGATAGTCAACAACACGATAATGGGCTTCAACGTGGCCTACAACTCTGAGTTCATGTGGCTCACCAACCTACTGAACAAGATTCCCACGGTCAACGCCACGGCACCGTCGCGCCTGTCGCTCACCGCCGAGGCGGCCAAGCTTCTGCCACATGCACAGAAATCGGGCTCGACGAAGGGTTCGAGCTATGTCGACGACTTCGAGTATACGCAGACGGGCATCGACATAAGATCGCCCTACTCGTGGTTCTTAGCGTCAACGCCCTACGACCAGGGACCGGACGCGCTCTTCCCGGAGGCATCTCTGTCGAACAACGTCGACTACGGCAAAAACCGCGCGTTGCTCAACTGGTATTACATCGACCGCCTCTTCACCCAGCGTAACAGCTCGATGGCGCCGGGCTACATAAGGAGCGACCTCGACCAGCTGTCGAATCCCTATGTCCGCGAGGTCTACACCCGCGAGATATTCCCGGGCCGCGAGCAGGTTTACGGCGAGTCGCCTCTGATACAGACCCTCAACCTCTCGTTCTATCCTGACGAGCGCGGGCCCTACAACCTCGATGCCACAGGCATAGACGAGCGCGGACGCCTGCTAAACCCCGAGAAGCGATGGGGCGGCATCATGCGCAGAATCGACAACTCAAACTTCGAGCAGAGCAACATCGAATACGTGCAGTTCTGGCTGATGAGCCCCTTCCTCGACAACAACAACCCCAACACCGAGGGCGGCGACCTCTACCTCAACCTCGGCGAACTATCGGAGGACGTGCTCAAAGACGGGCTCAAGAGCTATGAGAACGGCATACCCGTGGACGGCGACAACCAGTATCTGCGCGAGACGGTATGGGGCCGCGTATCGTCGCAGAACTCGCTCACCTACTCATTCGACAATAACGCGGGCAGCCGCCGGCGCCAGGACGTGGGTCTGGACGGACTGCCAAACGACGATGAATTCATATTCCCCTCGTATCAGAACTACGTGGAACAGCTGCGGCAGAGACTGACGCCCGATGTGGTGGCAGAGATGCAGAACAACAGGTTCTCGGCCTTCAACGACCCCGCGGGCGACAACTACCACTTCTACCTCGGCCGCGACTATGACGAGCAGAGACTGGGCATCCTCGAGCGCTACAAGCGCTACAACGGCGTGGAGGGCAACTCGCTATCGCCCGAAGACTCGGATGAACCCCTTTACCGCTCGGCCCGCAACACGCCCGATGTGGAGGATGTGAACCAGGACAATACCCTAAACGAATACGAGCGCTACTTTCAGTACCGCATATCTCTGCGCCCCGAGGATATGGTAGTTGGCAAAAACTATATCACCGACAAGCAGGAAACACTCGTGCCGCTGAGAAACGGCAAGGACACCACCTGCGTATGGTATCAGTTCAAGATACCCGTAAAAGACTATCAGAAGGCCGTTGGCAACATATCAGACTTCTCGACCATACGCTTCGCACGCCTCTTCCTCACCGGATTCAGGCACACCACACATCTGCGTTTCGCCACTTTCGAGCTGGTACGCGGCGAATGGCGCAGCTATGACTTCAACCTCAATAA
>CAYZFL010000130.1:1448-7057 GCA_964477785.1 uncultured Bacteroides sp. | reverse complement strand
GCACAAACGTCTACCACCAGATGGTGGTGCGCTTTCCGGCCGACAAACGCGACAAGTGGCGCGAAGAGCTTGCAGCCGAAGGCGTTATGACCGACATTCACTATCCCGAGCCATTCTACCGCCAGCCCTGCTATTCCGGGGCGTCATGGGCTCAGAGTACATGGCCGGTGACCGAGCGTCTTGCCGATGAGATTGTGAGCATCCCGGTCTACCCGGTGATGGAGCCGGTAGATATCGCCGCCGTATCCCAAATAATCAACAAGCTGAAATGACGGAAAATTCAGAAAATAGAAATATTACCAAGGCCTCCAGCCAGACCCCGAATCCGGCAACCGCTTCTTCATCGGAGGAGTTAATGCCGAAAAAGGAGCTTGTGGCTCAGTATTATACCTTGGGGTGTAAGTTGAATTACTCCGAGACGAGCACCATCGAGGAAATGCTTATGGGGAAAGGCATCCGCCCGGCAGCAAGGGGCGAGGAGCCCGATCTGGTGATAGTCAACACCTGCTCTGTGACCTCGGAGGCCGGGAAGAAAAGCATCCGAGCCATCAAGGCCCGGCACAAGAAATTTCCGGCGGCGTCGATTATCGTCACCGGCTGTCACGCCCAGCTCAACCCCGAGGAAATGGCTGCTTTGGAAGGTGTGAAAATACTCGTTGGCAACGACCGCAAGCACTTAATCGCCAAATATATAGAAGATAATTTCCTGAACGCTGAAAAATCGGGCGCGTCAGAAGAAGCAGCTAAAGATTCATCGGCAACCGAAGCTGAAAAAACTTCGGACGGCGACTCGTGCTCAGGCAGAATCGATGCCATACCGGGCAAGGATTTCCGCCGGTTTGAGAGTTCGTGCTCACGCGGCGAGCGCACCAGATTTTTCCTCAAGGTGCAGGACGGATGTGATTACTGGTGCTCCTACTGCACGATACCGCGTGCAAGGGGCCGCAGCCGTTCGCCGCATATCTCGGAGCTTGTAGAGCAGGCCCGTGAGGCAGCACGGCGCGGAGGGCGCGAGATAGTGCTCACGGGCGTGAACATAGGCGACTTCGGCAAGCCTTACGGCGAAAGTTTTTACGACCTTGTCCGCGCTTTGGACGAGGTTGAGGGCATAGCCCGTTACCGCATATCATCGATAGAGCCCAACCTGCTCACGGAGGAAATCATAGCCTACTGCGCGGAGTCACGGAAATTTATGCCTCACTTTCATGTGCCCCTGCAGAGCGGCAGCGACGAGGTGCTGAGGCTCATGCGCCGTCACTACGACACCGCGGCCTTCCGCGAAAAGATGGAGCTGATAGTGAAATACATGCCCGACGCATTCATAGGCATCGACCTCATAGTGGGAGCAAGGGGAGAGACCTTGCCCCTCTTTGAAGAGTCGAAGCAGTTTATCGCCTCGCTGCCCATCTCGCGACTCCATGTGTTCACCTATTCAGAGAGGGCCGACACTGCCGCGCTCGCCATCAGACCCATTGTCTCTCAGGAGGAAAAGCATCGGCGCACGGCAGAGATGATAGCTCTGAGCCACGAAATGCTCGGGAGATATTTCAAACGCTTCGAAGGCACAGTGAGGCCGGTATTGGTAGAGCATCCCTGCAGCGACAGGCCGCTCGGGGGATTCACCGACAATTATCTGAGAGTCAACATACTCGACAAACTTTCAAGGCAGGAGAAAGCTGAGCTTGACAATAAGATAGTAAACGTGCGTCTAGGCAAAGGCGACCCTGTGGCCGAAACCATAGAGGGTAATATAGTGATATAAAATCAGTGACTCTGACTATATGCCTTACTGCAACCATAAATGAGACAGAAAGATCAAAACAAACCGCGCAACAAGGAACCATTCGGGGCAAAATTGCTCAGATGGGCGCTGACCCCGGTTGCCATGCTGCCGCTCAGGGTCGTCTATCCATTGTCGGACGCCCTGGCATTCGTGGCGGCCCGCGTGGTGCGATACCGAGTGAAGACGATGCGCAAAAACCTACGCGAATCCTTTCCGGAAAAGTCGGAAAAGGAACTGCGGCGTATCGAGAAGGATTTCTACCGCCACTTCACCGACCAGATATTCGAGACCATAAAGCTGATTGACATCTCCGACCGGCAGATGATGAAGCGCATGAAATTCAAGGGCATGGAGGCGGTGAGCCGCGACCTGGCGGAGGGGAGGCAGGTGATATGCTATTTCAGCCATTGCGGCAACTGGGAATGGGCCACATCCTTCAAGCTGCACATGCCCGAAGAGCTGAAGAACGGGTCGGAAATAGGCCAGGTCTACCGTCCGTTGAAAAACAAAGCCTTCGACTCGCTGATGCTGAGGCTGCGGGGTCGGTTCGATACGGTATCTTACCCCAAGACAATCGTAAGCCGCTGTCTGCTGAGAAACAAGATGAAGGGAGTGCCTGGCGTCGTCGGTTTCATGAGTGACCAGAAGCCGAGTCACAACGACTCGGTACGCAAGGGCATGTTTCTCAATCATCCCACCGCCATGATAGGCGGCACGGAACTGCTTGCACGGCATCTCGACGCGGCCGTATATTACTGGGACATGCACAAAACTTCGCGAGGACATTATGAGATAGACATGATACCTCTCACACATTCGGCGGCGGGGGAACCTGAATGGCGCCTCACCGACACTTACCGCGACCTGCTCGAAGCCAATATCCGCCGCCAGCCCCACATCTGGCTATGGACTCATAAAAGGTGGAAAAAGCCGGTGACCCTGGATTGATTTGGCGGAATTGGGCATAAATTAAGGAGAATATGGCAGGATTTTGCGTGATTTGGCAAAACGCGGCAAAAAGTTCACGGCGAAAGTGATTTTTTTTGCAAGAATTTTTGGGGAATAGAAAAATATGTCTTAACTTTGCACTCGCAAAACGAAGGTTGTTTTGATAATGTTAGACTTTTGGCGGGATAGCTCAGCTGGTTAGAGCGTCGGATTCATAACCCGGAGGTCCCGAGTTCAATTCTCGGTCCCGCTACCAAAACAGACAGGTCAAATGAGGCTTGTCTGTTTGGTTTTTTGATGATGTGATGATGGGATTGGAAGGGTGGCATACAGCTTGCTGATGATTGAATTATTTCATCAGCTTAATGCTATTGCCGGAATCACAAATATTTGCTATTTTTGCAGTCGGTATACATTCTTCACAAAAAGATAAAACAGACCCCAGCCATTGTCATCGATTTTACGACATATATGCCTGACAGGTGCCGCGCTGCTGATATTGAGCACGGTGCTGAGCTCATGTTTCACCGGCGTTGAAAGCACACCCAAAATCAAGAACGACGAGGCCCGCAAACAGGGCATCACAGGGGGTACGGATGAGGAAAGATTTCTTGCCGACGTGAGGCCACAGCCGGTAAAAGACTGGAGCAAAGGCAAGAAATTCTATATCACCGACCCTAAAGTAGCGGTGCTCTTCACCCAGCCGTTCACCGAAAGGGCTCTCGGCGAGGGATCGGAACTTACCTTCGACACCATCATACCGGCGCCCTCGGTTACAGGCCGCGGCGCATCAAACGTGAGGTTTCTTTCGGCAAAGGGCGACACGCTCAACTACCGCCTCGAGATAGCCCGCGACGAGCTTATGAAACGCGAGAAACTACTTGTGCCATTCACCATAGAAAACTATGTGGTTGACCGCGTGAGAGACAAGATGCTGGGTAAAACACTGTATATCAACGTGCCCACATGGCTTCCGGCCGGTCTGCAACTCTCGCAGGGCGAATATGTGCCTTCGGTATCGAGATATGTCAAAGGCCTGAGACACACGCCGGTAAAGATTACTGCCGTAGAGCCGGGCAACGACGCCTATCCCGTATGTGTATATTTCAAGGACACCACGGGCGAGTTCCCCGACGAGACATTCAGGATATACATGACCGCCGGGTCCGACAATATCGCGACCCGCAACTTCGAGACTCTCTTCTCCTTTGAAAACGTGCGCAAGAAATATCCCCTCATATCAGACCATATCTGGGACCTGATAATCCACTCGAAGCTTGAGCCGGGCATGACACGCGAGGAATGTCGCCTCGCCCTCGGTTCGCCCTCCGACAATATTAAATACGCCACCACCAAGGCCATGGTCGAGCGATGGATTTATGACAGCGGAGTGTATCTGATATTCGAGGACGGGGTGCTCACCGCCTTCAGGCAATAGCGCGCATTCGGCAATTGGCAATTGGATGTGGGACAAGCAGATGCACAATTTTGAATCGAAACAAATTAATCTATTACCAATCAATAAAATCACAAAGCAATGAAACTCAGACTAAGACTGGCAGCAGCCGTAGTGAGTGTAATGACGATAATGGCGGCAGGCATGCCTGCAACCGTTGCCGCCAAAGCACCGGCCGCCAAAGCAAAAACGACCAAGACAGCCGTTTATAAACCCATCAAGACCGTAGTTCCCGTAAGGCCCAAAGGTCAGCAGGACATGCTTCAGTTTGCCGCACCGGCACTCGACACCGTACGCGTGGGCTTCATAGGCCTGGGCATGCGCGGTCCCGGCGCCGTGGAGAGATTCACACACATCCCCGGCACCAAAATCGTGGCCCTCTGCGACATCGAGCAGGACCGCACAGAGAAGGCCGCCAATATCGTTACCAAGGCCGGCCGGCCCGCTCCCGCCCTGTATTACGGTTCGGAAGACGCATGGAAGGACCTCGTGAACCGTGACGACCTCGACCTCATCTACCTCGCTCCCGACTGGAAGCATCACGTGCCCATGGCACTCTATGCAATGGAGAAGGGCAAACATGTGGCCGTTGAGGTACCTGCAGCCCATACCCTCGAGGACATCTGGGCGCTGATCAACACCTCTGAGCGCACCCGCAAGCACTGCATCATGCTCGAGAACTGCTGCTATGACTTCTTCGAGGCCAACACCCTCACCATGGCACAGGCCGGTCTCTTCGGTGAAATTCTCCACGTAGAAGGCAGCTATATCCACAATCTGGCCGACTTCTGGCCTTACTACCACAACAACTGGCGCATGGAATTCAACCAGAACGTTCGCGGCGACATCTATGCCACCCATGGCGTAGGTCCGGTTTGCCAGCTTCTCGACATACACCGCGGCGACCGCCTCAAGACCCTCGTCTCGATGGATACCAAGGCCGTAGGCGCTCCCGACTATCTTGAAAAGACAACCGGCAAACGTCCGGAATATTTCGCCAACGGCGACCACACCATGACCATGATCTCGACCGAAAACGGCAAGACCATCCAGATACAGCACGACGTTGTCAATCCCCGTCCCTACAGCCGCATGTATCAGCTTACCGGCACCAAGGGATTCGCCAACAAATATCCCGTATCAGGCTATGCCTTCGAGCCCGAAGCCCTCAAAAACGACTCTCTGCCCAACCATGAGAACCTTTCGGCCCACGGCTTCATCACAGCCGAGCAGCGCAAGGCCCTCGAGGAGAAATACATGAACCCCATCATCCGCGAGCTCGGCGACGAGGCTAAGGAAGTGGGCGGTCACGGCGGCATGGACTTCATCATGGACTACCGTCTGGTTTACTGTCTGCGCAACGGCCTGCCCCTCGACATGGACGTATACGACCTGGCCGAATGGTGCGCCCTGACTCCCCTC
>CAYZFL010000130.1:0-1438 GCA_964477785.1 uncultured Bacteroides sp. | reverse complement strand
CTCGCACCTCTGAGCAAGCTCTCGCTCGAGAACGGCAGCGCACCAGTGGAGGTTCCCGACTTCACCCGCGGAGGCTGGAACAAGACCAAGGGCTACCGTTACGCCTTCGCCAAGAATCCCAAAAAGTAAGCCGACATTGTTTAACCATTAAAACGATAAACAATGGCTTGCAGACAACTCACCGAGGCCGAGCGCAAGGAAATATTCTCGTGTTTCGACACCGGGACCGAGGCGCTTGAAATAGCGCCCCTCGGCGACGGCCTCATCAATGATACATTTATCGTGAAGACTGCCGGCGATGCGCCCGACTATGTGCTCCAGCGACTCAATACCGACATCTTCACCGAGCCCGAGGTGCTCGAGCGCAATATCTTCGCGGTATGCGAGGCCATGCGTGACGACCTTGAGAGGCGCGACATCAGCCCCGAGCGCCGTTACCTGAAGTTTATCCGCACCAAAGACGCTGGCGGCATGTTCGCCGAAGGCCCCGAAGGTTCGAAATGGAGACTTTCGGAGTTTATATCCGGCTCAAAAACGCTGAAGGAAGTGACGCCCGAGACAGCATACCTTGCAGGCCGCGAGTTCGGCCGCTTCCAGGCAGTTGCCGGCGCCGAGCCCATGTACAAAGGCAACGCCAGGCTTGAGGTTTTCAAGGAAGCTATCCCCGACTTCCACAACATGGCCTTCCGCATGAAGCAGCTCCGCGATGCCGTCGCTGCCGACCCCAAAGGCAGGCTCGCGGGAGTCAGGGACTTGGTCGACAAAATCAAGGCACGCGGCGAAGAGATGTGCCTTGCAGAGACACTTTTCGCCGAAGGCAAACTGCCCAAGCGCATCTGCCATTGCGACACGAAGGTCAACAATATGCTCTTCGACGCCACCACCGGCGAGGTGCTCTGCGTGATCGACCTCGACACGGTGATGCCTTCGTTCATACTCAGCGACTACGGCGATTTCCTGCGCACCGGCGCGGCAACCGTACCCGAGGACCATCCCAAGTATGACGAGGTGGGATTCGACATGGAAATATTCAAATCGTTCACTAAAGGCTACCTCGAGAGTGCCGGCAAGTTCCTCACCGACGCAGAGAAAGAGATGTTGCCCTACGGCGCGGCGCTCTTCCCCTTCATGCAGTGCGTGAGATTCCTCACCGACTGGCTCAACGGCGACACATATTATAAAATACAGTATCCCGAGCACAAACTTGTGAGAAGCTACAGCCAGTGGCGACTCTTTGAAATCGCCGACTCCCTGCGCCCCGAAATGGCACGCATCGTAGCGGAGATGACCGCATGAGAAAAGACCGGAGCTGTGAGCCCAAAGGCTCAAACTCCGATCTTAAAGACATATAAATCCCGTAATAATTATCCCCTTTATACTGTAGCTATTCGGAACTCGCCGGATAGCTACAATTGTTATATTTAATTAAAATGAAATT
>CAYZFL010000129.1:0-7089 GCA_964477785.1 uncultured Bacteroides sp. | reverse complement strand
TACTTCCATGATATAGAATTTGGCGTTTTTGTAATAGGGAAGAAGTTTGTCGATTTCACCCTGGCTAAGGCGGGTAGCGAAGAGTGACTGCTGGCCGTCGCGGAGTGTGAGGTCGCGCAATTTAAGTTTTCTTGCCATGTTTAAGGTTGGTTTTTTAATGTTATTATTTGGGATGAGAATTGTCGGTATTTCAACCGCAAATATATAACTTAATTTTGAATTGCGGAAAGTTTTCCATAATTTATTTTCTCCAAATGCTAAAAAAAGTTATCGGAGTCCCTTTTTTAGCCTGCACAGCCGTGAATTTGGCTCTTTGGAAAATTATAGCTACCTTTACACGATTTTTTATGCCTCGTAAACCAATCGATGAAAACAGGCCGATTATCCATACTGCAGACAGCAATCTTCATCACATTGATATCGTTTGTCATCACGTCGGGCATACCGGCTGCGGCCTATGCCATGCCCAAAGCTTCCGCTGACATGCCGGAAGACAGTGTGACCGTGCGGGAAGCCGACACACTAACAGAGGGTGCCGAGGCAGACAGCGTGGAGATTCAGATACCCAGGCTGTACAAGGGCAAGGAAATCAAGCCCTTCGCCCGTGACATCGAGCAGTTTATATTCCTTCCCAAGGGCGTGTGGATTACCGGCGTGAGCGTGAGCTACTCGCAGTCTAATCAGGACAACTACCAGTTTTTCATAATCGAGAGCCTCAACGGCGACTCCTATTCATTTAAAGTGAGTCCCTCGCTGATGTATGCCTTCAAGGACAATCTGGCAGCCGGCGGACGCTTCTCGTATACCCGCCAGCGCACGAGGCTCAACTCGGCCGACGTGATCATCGACTCCGAGACCGACTATGACATAGACAACCTCTATGATATAAGCCACAACTTCTCCTTCACCGGAGTATTCCGCAACTATATAAGCCTGGGGTCAAACACGCGCTTCGGCCTCTTCAACGAGGTGCAGCTCACGGTGGGCGGCGGCCAGACCAAGATAGCCAACGGCCGCGGCGAAGACCTCACCGGCACATATTCACGCAATTTCAACCTCGGCGTAGGCCTCGCTCCCGGTATCGCGGTATTTCTCAACAACTACTCGGCGCTGGAGGTCAATGTGGGCGTGCTCGGCTTCAACTACTACCACTACCACGCCATAACCGACCAGATATATGTGGCCAACATGAAGCGTCAGTCGGCAAACTTTAAAGTCAACCTCTTTTCAATCACATTCGGCGTGATGTTCTACCTGTGAAAAAGATAATCGACATATCAGGAATTTTAAGGACGGCGATGCTCTTGATCATTGCGGCTCTTGCTTTTACGGTATGTCCCGATGCCGGAGCACAGAACATCATACGCAAGAAAGAGCTTAAAAACGACAGCATCCGCGCCATACATATACCTAAGGAAGAGTTTGTGACAGTGGGTAACGATACGGTGAGCATGATAATACCGGAGCGCAACTTCGGCCGCTACGACCGCGGGCTCTACAACTACCTCTTCATACCCAGAGGCAAGTGGTCATTCGGTCTCACGGCATCTTACGGCGAGCTCAACACCGACGATATACGCGTGCTCTCGGTGCTCAAAAACATCGACTTCAACGGCAAGCAGTATGCCCTGCGGCCCTATCTTGGTTACAACATACGCGACAACCAGACCATAGGCATACGTTTCAACTATACAAAGGGAACGGCGGATTTGGGGCGCCTCGCTCTCGACTTTGACGACGACCTCAGTTTCGACATCAAAAACGTGAGCTACCATACCCAGAGCTTCGGCATCTCGGCATATTACCGCAACTATGTGGGCCTCAGCATGGCAAAGAGGTTTGCCGTATTCAACGAAGTGGAGCTGGCTTTCGCCTCGGGCGCCTCGTATTTCAGACGATATTACAACGACGAGCTGCGCAACACCCGCACCCTCTCGGCGCAGGGTTCGCTCAATTTCTCGCCCGGCGTATGCGTGTTCCTGCAGGACAATATCTCGTTTTGCGTCTCTTTCGGCGTTTTCGGCCTCAACTTCAAGAACGAAAAACAGTCGACAAACGGAGTTGAAGAGGGATCAAGGTTCTCATCGGGTGCGAATTTCAGGTTTAACATCTTCAATATCAACTTCGGCCTTATGGTCGTGATATGATGCATCGATATTTCACATTTGAAAAACGGTGACAGGATGATGAGACAAAAAGAGACATACAATATAAATAAGGCGCGAAATAAGGCACGGCAGGGTGTCGGCGGCGTACTCATCGTGATGCTTGCGGTGCTTGCGGGCGCTCTTGCCGGCGGCTGCATCAAAAACGACATACCCTATCCCCATATTCAGGCCAATTTCCTCACAATTAACGCCGAGGGACAGGACCAGGGAACGGTCATCGACACCATAAACCGCACGGTGACCTTCAACTTCCCTGAAGAGACTGACATTTATAACATAAAAATCACCGACTATACCCTAACGCCCGGCGCTTATCTCGTAGGCGAGCCATTCGCTCAGCCGGTCGACCTCTCCAAGCCACTGCCTGTAACGGTGGAGCTTTACCAGCAGTATGAGTGGACCATCCGCGGCGTGCAGAATATCGAGAGGTATTTCACAGTCCAGGGTCAGATAGGCCAGACGGTGATCGACGTGCCCGGCAAACGAGTGATCGCATCCGTCACAGACAACGAGAATCTTGCTGCCATAAAGGTGACATCGATGAAACTCGGGCCGAAAGGTGCGGTGACGAGTCCCGACCTTGACGGGAAGACGGTGGATTTCACCAAGCCCGTCACGGTGCAGGTTTCATACTGGGGCAGAACCGAGACGTGGACCATATATATAGAGGTAGAGGAATCTACGGTCTCGACCCTGAGCGTGGACGCATGGACCTGCGTGGCGTGGGTCAACTGCGCCGCAATCGAAGGCCGCGACAACGGTGTGGAATACCGCTTCGCAACCGGAGGCGACAACGACTGGGTAAAGGTGCCGAAGGGTGACATCAGTTTCAATGGAGGTTCCTTCACGGCACGCATATCTCATCTTTCACCCAATACAAAATATCAGGCAAGAGCTTACTCCGACGCCGAATACGGCGCAGTGCTCGACTTCACCACCGGCTCGGTGATACAGCCGCCAAACATGGCGCTCGACCAGTGGTGGCTCAGCGGCAAGGTATGGAATCCGTGGCCGGAGAACGGCGAGCAGTACTGGGATACGGGCAATAAGGGCGCGACAACACTCGGCTCGTCAAACAGTTTCCCTACCGACAATACCTCGTCGGGTAGCGGATGGGCGGCACAGCTCGAGACGCGCTTCGTGGGCATAGGCTCGATAGGCAAGCTGGCAGCCGGAAACCTCTTCATAGGCAAATATGTGAAAACCGACGGCACAAACGGCATATTAAGCTTCGGCCGCGAGTTCACCCAGCGCCCCACCAAGCTGAGAGGCTACTTCAAATACACCACGGCGCCGATTTCCAGTACGACCATCGGCTTCGAGAGCCTCGCCGGCAGGCCCGATACATGTATAATCTGGTGCTCGCTCATAGACCAGAACGAGCCATTTGAAATCCGTACCAATCCCAAGAACCGGCAGCTGTTTGACGAAAACGGCAGTTATGTGGTGGCTTATGGCAAGCTGGAATGTGGTGAGAACGTGAATACATGGACGCCATTTGAGTTTACGCTCAGCTACCGCTCGACCTCGCGTGTGCCCAAGTATCTGCTCATCACGGCCTCGGCAAGCAAATACGGCGACTATTTCACCGGCGGCAACGGCGCGGTGCTTTATCTCGACGATCTCGAACTGCTTTACGATTACTGACCCCATTTCTATATAATGACCATAAAACCAGGATTTTTCAAGACAGCCATAGTAGTGATTGCCTTGGCCCTCTGTCTGCAAATGCGGGCCGAAGACTGGAATTATTATCTTCCCAAGGTGCAGGGCTTTTTTCAGACCCGTTTCGAGCAGAACCTCGAGCATGGCGAAGGCCGTTTTCAGGTGCGCCGCGCAAGGCTCAATGCCACAGGCGACGTGATGCCGTCGCTGGGCTACCGTCTGCAGATCGACCTTTGCGACCGTGGCAAGATGAAGATACTCGACATCTATGCCATATATAGGCCTGTGAAAGGTCTTGAGCTTATGGCCGGCCAGATGCGAATGCCAATGGGACACTCGGCAACCGCCTCGCCCAGAGACTACCTTTTCGCAAACCGCGATTTTGTGGGTAAACAGATGACCAATTTCCGCTCGGTGGGTGTCAAAGGCAGCTACACCATATTGCCCGGCCTTAGAGTGGATGCCGGGTTCTTCAATGCCACTTCTATGACCGACCATGATGTCTGGCAGAAGAAATGGGCATACGCCGGCAGGGCGATATTCAAACGGTCGGGCTTTAACCTCGAGGGGGGCTTTGAGTCGACGGCACCTTATGGCCACCGCTTCAACACAGTGGACGCTTACGCCTCGTGGCGCAATTCAAATCTTATGCTTGAGGCAGAATATGCCCGCAAGACTTACTGCTCGTCGGCATTGTCGGCTTGTGACGGAGTGATGGGCGCCGTGGACTATGGCTTCGACCTCAGGCCAACAAAATCTTTCGGGCGCAGACTTTCTTTTCAGGCACGCTACGACTACCTCGGCAACCACAGCGACGGCTCAGAGGCTGGGGACGGCGGAGCTCTTGACATCACCGATGCAAGGCGTCAGCGCCTGACGGTGGGATCCACATTCGCACTCACGCATGGGCGGGCGACGACCAAACTGCGTCTCAACTGGGAGCAGTATTTCTATCCGCGCTCATATACGGTGCCTCAGGGCGAAGGTTCACGCCTCGTTGCAGAACTGGTATTTATTTTCTGATATTTGATTGTATAATAAAGCCCTCTTTGGCAGGCAATTCTTAAAGATACAGACCGAAATTGAAACTTATAGTCATCACGGCGGGTCGCTCAAAGGATAAGTCGCTGATACCGCTGATAAACTTTTATGCCGGGAAGCTGCCACACTATCTCTCGGCGGAGTACATCGAGATGCCCGATGTGCGTGGCTGTTCCACACCCGAAGCCTTCAAACTGGCAGAGGGAAAGGCCTTTCTCGATCGAGTGAAGCCTGGCGACTATGTGATGCTGCTTGACGAAAGAGGCAAGGAATATACCTCAAGGCAATATGCCGCATTGCTGGGCGATAAAATGTCGGCGCTTCAGGGCAATCTCATATTGATCATTGGCGGAGCCTATGGCTTTTCTCAGGCGGTGTATGACCGGGCCAATGCCATGCTTGCGCTGTCAAAAATGACCTTCACACATGAAATGGCACGGGTGCTCACCCTGGAGCAGACCTACCGCGCCCTCACCATCCTCAAAGGCGAAAAATATCACCACGACTGAAAGGGAGCGAATTGGAACTTGCTCTTTCAAAGGAAAGAAATTTGCGAGAAATTGATCTTTAGAAAGAAAAATCTTTGTAACTGTCATCGCAAGAATAAGTTATGGATGGATTTATTTAGGCTGCTCCACGCTCCATACGGCGGAAACACCAGGAGCGCTCCACACCGCTTCGACGTTTGGAGCACCGGAGCACACATCCTAACCCCATATATTATCACCTGCAAAATCAGACATTGACAATGACATACGATACTAACCGTTTTTCGCTCGGCAGACAGAGAAGCATCTGCCCTCGTGCTTTTAGAGTTTCATCGGACAGCAATAATAAAGAACGCTCTATGAAGGACATTTAGAGACTGATGAATTGTTGTGTCATTACCTTGAAATGAAAGACAAATAGTTCTGTAAGAGGGGCATTTTGGGGGCAATGGGCAAGAAAATGGCAAAAAAATTGACAGAATTTGTATTTTTTTGAGATAAAAGTTGGTGGAGCGGGTAAATTGTTTTATATTTGCGCAAATAACCTATAAAAAATCACAAATAAAATTCAAAATCATGAACAAAACTGAACTTGTCAATGCTGTTTCAGAAAAAGCCAGTCTGACCAAAGCACAGGCCAAAGCCGCCGTTGACGCTGTACTTAGCTCTATTTCCGAGGCTCTTGTAAATGACGAAAAAGTCGCTCTTCTCGGCTTCGGTACATTTGCCATAAACGAAAAAGGCGAACGCACAGGTATCAATCCCCGTACAAAAGAGACTATCAAGATTGCAGCCCGCAAGGTTGTGAAATTCAAAGCCGGTGCAGAACTCGCTGACAAAATCAAATAATTCGTCTTACCTAATCAGATATTGAAAGCCGGGAATACAAACCGGCTACGAGATATAAGAATAGATAATTGATAGATTTTCATAATCAAGAAGGACGGCCGCCCGCGACAGGTAGCCGTCCTTATATTTTCATAGCGCTGAGCGGCACGTATCAATAATTGTTTGCCTTGCGCTGGAACCATGCCTGGTCTTTGCCGCAGACAGGACAGCGTTTGGGAGCGTTGTTGGCTGTGACGGTAAATCCGCAATAGCGGCACATCCACTCCACGGGCTCGGGATTTGAGAAAACCTGTTCGTTAATCATTCTTTCGAGCAGGCGCGTATAGCGCTGCTCGTGCATCATCTCCACTTTGGCGATGAGGCGGTAGTGGTTTGCAATCTGGGGGAAGCCTTCGTCCTGGGCTGTCTTGGCGAAGCTCTCATAGAGATCGCTCCATTCCTCGCGTTCACCGGCTGCAGCTGCGGCGAGGTTAGCCTTGGTGTCGCCGATAACTCCGGATGGGTATCCGGCTGTAATCTGTGTTACGCCGCCTTCCAGAAGAGAGAAAAATCCCTTGGCGTGAGCCATTTCCTGTTCGGCTGTTTCCATGAAGATAGCGGCAATCTGTTCGTAGCCTTCCTTTTTAGCTACCTCGGCAAAGATAGTGTATCTGCCGCGTGCCTGACATTCGCCTGCGAAGGAGGCAAGAAGATTCTGTTCGGTCTGTGTGCCTTTTATGCTTTTGGTATCCATAGTGTTGTTTGTGTTTTATGGGTTTGAATATCTGACTGATAGGCTGCGAGCCGTTCAGTTTCTTAAATATCTAATTAAAGAACAAATAGCCGTGATAAAAGTTTAATTAATCAAAAAGCATAAGTCGTGACGTTGAGGATTGAAA
>CAYZFL010000128.1:2630-7158 GCA_964477785.1 uncultured Bacteroides sp. | reverse complement strand
CACTATTCTGTTGCGTCACGGAGAAAAGATGCTCTTCGGCAAAAACAACGAGAAGGGCCTCGTACAGGACGGTTTCCTGCTCAAGGCAGTGACCATCGGAGAAGACGGCTATACCATCGACGACGTGCTCGTACACGACGCCCACACCCCCACCTACTTCCTCCACCAGCAGCTCGCAATGATGGACGGCAAGTCGCTTCCTCTCGCCGTTGGCGTGATACGCGACGTCGACACCATCACCTACGAGACCGGTGTTTCGGAGCAGGTTGAGGCTGTAAAGGCCAAGAAAGGTTTCACCTGCCTGCGCGACATGATCCTCGCCGGCGAAACCTGGACCGTGGAATAAGCAGCTCATCCTTCCGGATTTAGAGCAAGTCTTTTAAATCCATCTGATTTAAAGTCTGTGACTTAGAAAATCCGGGACTTTCAACGGAAAACATTCAGCGGAGCATCCTTATCGGACGCCCCGCTGATTTTTAGTTGTCTGTTCCGTATTATTAAGCCGAGTTTCAGGCTTCTACTTCTTCGGCGGTTTTGAGGGTATCGGCCTCTTCTTTGGCCACGGAGGCAGGCTCATCTGTGGTGGCGGCCTCGAGACGGCGCATCATCAGGAAGATGAAAGAGGCTGAAATGAGGCAGATTACGATGAGTATGCCCCAGAGTACAGAAACATCTATCTTGTTCCAAAGCAGGGTGGGAATCACTACCAGGTAATTACCGATGGCTGTGGCACCAAACCAGCAACCCATCATAGCACCCTTGTATTTGGGAGGAGCTACTTTCGACACAAATGAGATGCCCATGGGCGAGAGCAGGAGCTCGGCGAATGTCAACACAAGATATGTGCCGATGAGAAGGTTGGGCGACACAAGGGTATCTCCCTGGCCTTTTTCGGGAGCCACGCCCAGGCCTATCGAGCCTATGCACATGATCAGGAAGGCGAAGCCGGCCACAATCATGCCATAGCCGATTTTACGCGGAGCCGAGGGCTCCTTTTTCTTCTTGGCGAGCCATGCGAATATGGCCACCGAAACGGGCGTCAGGGCAACTACATAGAAGGGGTTGAACTGCTGGAAAATCTGAGGCTGAATATTGGATACAGGGTCGGGGGTAAGGCTGTAGAAGAAATAGATACCCACGCCAGCGCCTATAAACAGCACCGCGGATATTACGCGCGAGAGCGTGCTCTTGCTCTGGAAAAGGTTGAAGAGAGCATAAACGCCCACAACCACCGTGGCAAGCGCCCATACGTTGAAGCCTATGCGGGTCCAGCCGCCGCAGCTGTTAGAGGTGAATACTTCAGCAAATTTCGTAAGTGTAGCGCCGTTCTGATGAAATACCATCCAGAAGAAGATAACCACTGCAAACACAAGCATAAGGGCCGTGATGCGGTCTTTTGTCTGCTTGGGTGTCAGTTCCCTCACGGGAGCGCTCTGAGCGGTCGTCGACTGTTTTACCTTTCGGTCGGAAACACCGTCGTAGGTCTTTTTACCTATAAAATAAATGAGGAAAGAAACCACCATCGAGAGACAGGCCACGCCGAAAGCGTATGAATAACCCACCGAAATGGTGTCCATATACTGGCTCGCAAACTGGGTGGTATCGGTTATTGTGGTATGCTGGGCGGCGATAAAGTCGGAAAGCTTTGTAGAATCCTCGACGCTGAGAGTCTCGCCGGCGATTACCGTGTTGCAAAGGCTCGGAATAGCGGGATTGTAGGCCAGTCCTTTGGTTGCCAACGCCATGGAGCAGAGCTTTTCGGTGACCATGGGCGCGAACATCGATCCGATGTTAATGGCCATGTAGAAAAGCGAGAAGGCCACTTCGCGTTTGTTGGAATATTTCGGGTCGTTGTAAAGGTCGCCGACCATCACCTGCAGGTTGCCCTTGAAAAGGCCGGTGCCCACCGATATCAGAAGCAGTCCGGAGAATAAAATCACGGCGGCAAGAGTGGTGCCTCGGTCGCTTGGTATAGACATCACTCCATAGCCCAGGAACATAACCGCGATGCCGAGAGTAACGGTCTTCTGGAAGTTCCATTTGTCGGCGATCCATCCGCCTACCATGGGCATGAAATAAACTAAGGCGAGGAAAGTGGAGTAGATAAATCCGGCCACGCCGGTGCTGAAGCCGAATTTCGCCTGCAGGTAAAGCAGCAGAATGGCCAGCATCGTGTAGTAGCCGAAGCGCTCGCCCGTATTGGCAAATGCGAGGACATAAAGTCCTTTTGGTTGATTTTTAAACATGCGATTTATTAGTTTGGGAAAGTTTTGTAGAATCTCATTCAGAAAGTTTATCCAGACATATATATAAATATATATAAAATGGCCCGTGGGTAGAGACATACTCACGGGCCATCAATAATATCAGTGCTTATAATCAGTTATAAACATCTTATATTTATGGCTGAGCCTTTAAAGAAGCGTCATTTCGCGGGCTGAACCTTGTCGGAGGTTACACGCTCGAGCCATTTTACCATGGCGAACATCGCGCCCATCGAAATGAGGCATACGATGAGGAAGACGCCCCAGCATTCCCAGATGGGGATGTTGTTGTACATGAGCGGACCGATCCAAAGAAGGAGGTTGCCCACGGCTGTTGCGCCCAGCCAGAGACCCTGGCAGAGACCCTGCAGATGCGAGGGAGCCACTTTGGATACGAATGAAAGGCCCAGCGGCGAGATGAAGAGCTCGGCGACGGTGAGGAAGAAGTAGAGCACGATGAGTACCCACCAGCCCGACTTGGTCACTTCGGCTCCTGCGGCTACTTCATTGCGGAATGCCTCGCCGGAAGGATAGCCTTCGATTGCACAGTAGATTGACAGGAAGAGGTAAGCCAGACCTGCAAGCCCCATACCTATCGCGATTTTCTTAGGTGTGGATATTTCGCGTCCGCGTTTGCTGAGCGCGCTGAAGAGCAACATTATAAGCGGGGTAAGCACGATTACGAAGAAGGGATTTACAGCCTGCCATATTTCGGGAGCTATTGCGTCGGTCTTCACGAAGTCACGTGCGAAGAGCGAGAGTGATGTACCGTTCTGATGGAATGAGAACCAGAAGAAAATCACGATGCCGAGCACTGCGAAGAGGGCGGCCATGCGCTGCTTGATTTCCTTGGCCATGCGGGCTCGTTCTTCCGGTGTGATGGTAACCGATGCCGCTTTTTCCTTGGGTGCGGGGTTGGGAAGACCCTTCTTGGTAACGATGAAGATAACCAGCGAGATGAGCATTGCGGCAACCGATGCGATGAATGAGTAGTGGATACCGGTGTTGAATACATTGAGGTATTCGGTGCAGAATGCCTGGATCGATGCTGCGTCGCCGGGAACCACGTGGCCTCCGACAGCTGTAATCATGGAGTAGAAGTTGTTGATGTTCTCCATGGTCATGGGATCGGTGAGCGAGAGGCACTGATGACAGAGAGCGGGAAGGTCGGCATTATAGGTGAGATCGTTCATGCCAAGCCACCAGCTGCGGAGCATGGGGGCTACGAAGGGAGCGATAAGACCGCCGATGTTGATGAATACATAGAAAATCTGGAAGCCGCTGTCACGCTGCGACGAATACTTGGGATTGTCGTAAAGCTGGCCCACGATTGCCTGGAGGTTGCCTTTGAAAAGGCCGTTACCGAAGGCGATAAGGAAGAGGGCGAAGCAGGTGAGAGTGAGCAGCCATGTGGTGTTGTCGCTTGTCGCAAGGATGGGAATAGCGAGAATCACATAACCCAGTGTCATAATTACAAGACCCTTGATGATGGTGCCTTTGTAGTTGCGCGTTTTATCGGCAATAAGACCGCCGACGAGTGATAGCACGTAGATACCGGCATAGAAGAATGAGTAAATCAGGGCGCTGGTCTCCTCCTTGAGCCCGAACTTGGAGCAGAGGAAGAGCACGAGCACGGCGTTCATGATATAATATCCGAAACGCTCGCCCATGTTGCTCAATGCTGCGGGAATCAGTCCTTTAGGTTGATTTTTAAACATGTGGATGTTGGTTTAAATTTATGGTAAGATTTAATTTATTTCAATCTTTGCTATTCGGAGGCTAAAGTTAGGCATTTTTTTTGACTTTATAAGGATGTTTTGACTAATTTTGCACTTTGAAAGCCTCGAAAGCCTCATAAATGCTCAGATTATGGCTCTTTTTAATAATATGCAGTTTAATCTAAACCATCATCACACCTTGTCACCCGCTGTTACAACAATAATTCTTCTGATAGTTTCAAACATATTCATGACTCTGGCCTGGTATGGTCATCTGAAACTGCAGACGGCCGGCATAAGCTCAAACTGGCCGCTCTATATTGTCATACTCTTTTCATGGGGCATCGCTCTATGCGAATACTGCTTCATGATTCCGGCCAACCGCATAGGTTTCGACGGCAACGGGGGGCCTTATTCTCTTATGCAGCTTAAGGTGATGCAGGAGGTGATTACCTTGGTTGTTTTCGTAATTTTCTCGCTTATAGCCTTCGACACATTCAAGCTGAGATGGAACCATATACTGGCCTTCTTTATGCTGATAGGCGC
>CAYZFL010000128.1:0-2620 GCA_964477785.1 uncultured Bacteroides sp. | reverse complement strand
GGTGTGGCTTGTGTTCCTGAAGTAGTCGTGTCTATTTATATCCCTGCTTTTAATCCTTCTTATTATTTTGAACTGCTACTCTGTAGAAGAGATAAATCTGCCAGGAAGGTAGGCCAAGATCCTTTGTCTGTTCATATAGAGCAAGATAGTTCTCAGACATGTCATCTTCGATGCTCCTCCTTAATGCAAGGATATCGTCGTCGTTGATAAACTCTGAGATGCCGGCGTCACCCATGAGTATCCTGTCGGCAAAATGACCGGCTATGGTACTTGTTTTAAGATCGCGTTCTTGTGCGATCTGCTCCACTGACTTTCCTTCGCGCCACTTTTTCAGAGATTCGTAAGAGGAATAACCTTTTGGTTTCCTGGGCTTCTTTTCTTCTTTTACCTCCTTTTGGGCTTTTATCGGTTTTTGCTCTTTCTCTTCTTTCTTTTTCTTTTGAGGGTTTTCAAGAGTCAGCAGTGCCTTTGATTTGCATCTTGCGTAATTCTCGGGAGAGAAGTCAACTTCAGACAGGAGTTTTAGGATCTCGACCCTCAGGTCGAGCCGGTAGTAGAAAGCCTCCATTGCATTAAGCACCCGGCGCTGATAATCCTTGTTGTCGAGCAGAATATCATATTTCATTATGATACGGTCCACCTCGGTGAGTTTTGAGACGAAATACCGGCAACCCGATTTTATCTTGTCGAGCAGTGGGCGGTGGTGGGCGCAGGCATCGGCATCGGTGGCTTCCGATGCATAGAGGGCTGTGAATTTGCGGCCTACCTCTTCTATCTGATTCTCGAATATTTCCTTTGCCCCGGCGTAATGCTGTTTAAACTGCGGGTACATCGGAATTACATATTCCTCGAGCGCACGATAGAGGGTTTTGAACAACAGGCAGAGCGTGTGGAAGTCGAAAATATCGGCGAGCTGTGAGCGCCAGTAGTTGTTGCGCATGGCGATAAACGAATCCTTGTCAGGCTTCATCTCGTCGCACTGTCCTGTATAGCTTGTAATCCGGCTGTCTGTAATCATTGCTGAGGACGACAGCGGCGAACTCAGCACAATCCCCTCGAGGCTGCGGCAGCGGCTAAGCGCCACGTATGTCTGGCCCGGTGCAAACGAATGGGAAGCGTCGATTATCGCCTTGTCGAATGTGAGTCCTTGGCTCTTGTGTATGGTTATGGCCCAGGCAGTGCGCAGCGGGTACTGCGTGAATGAGCCAACAGTAAGCTCTTTTATCTCGCCGGCATCATCGGTGACGTACTTGGTGTTTTCCCATGTTACCCTCTCTACCGTTATCACTTCATTGCCCCCGGCAGGCATTACATTGATGAAATTTGCGCCGAGGCCTGTCACCGTGCCTATCATGCCGTTGTAGAAACGGCGGTCTTCGCCTTTGTCGTTCTTTATAAACATCACCTGGGCTCCGGCTTTGAGTTTCAGGGTCTTTTCGGCGGGGAAGGCATATTCGGGGAATTCATCCTTGACCTCCGCTTCGTAGCTCAGCTCAGGCCCGGGAAGAACGGCGAGCCGCTTTTCGTTGATCTCGTTGGCTATTGCGTTGTGAGTCGTGAGGTGTATATAGCCGTCCTTGTCGTCGGGCTTGAACCCGGGTATGTAACGGCTGTTGAGCCTGCGCATGGTCTCGAAGTCGACCCTCCCGTCCCTCACTTTGTTGAGCATTTCTATAAACTCGCGGTCGCTCTGCCGGTAGACTTTCTTTAGCTCGATTACGGCATATCCGGCCTCTTTGAGGGCATGGCTGTCGAAGAAATAGGGCGAGGAATAATAAGGCGAGAGTATCGCCCATTCTTTTTCGTTTATTACGGGGGCGAGCTGTCTGAGGTCGCCTATGAGAAGCAATTGAACGCCGCCGAAAGGCCGGGTAGGATCCCGGAAACGCCGCAACACTGCATCGGTGGCGTCGAGCAGGTCGGGCCTCACCATGCTCACTTCGTCTATCACCACCATGTCGAGCGAGGCTATCAGGCGCCTTTTCTCGCGGCTCATGCGGTAGCGGGCTTTCTCGCCGCCTTCGCCTGCGAATCCTTTCCCGGGTATATAGGGCCCGAAGGAGAGCTGGAAGAATGAATGGAGTGTGACTCCGCGGGCGTTGATGGCCGCCACGCCGGTGGGTGCAAGCACTACTATGCGCTTGCGGCTTTTATCCCTCAGTTTCTTCAGAAATGTGGTCTTGCCGGTGCCGGCGCGGCCCGTCAGGAAGAGGTTTACGCCGGTTTCTTCCATCATTTTCCATGCAAGCGCCAGATTATTGTCGGGCTCCTTTCTTTCTTGGCTGGGACTGCTCATGTCAGTTGTTTTTAGAGGTGATCTGCCTGGAGAGCACAGGTGTTTTTATTCCTTATAATCTCTTTCTGTAAAGTTAAAAAATTTAATTCAAACAGGATGCCAAAATGTTCATCGGCACACTCCGACGGATGTCTTAAAAACTCCAAAAATCCGGGCTGTTATTTGCTTTGTATCATTGTTGTAACAATGTTGTAACAGTTTGTCATGAATTTAATTTATTGTTATACAGTATTTTAAATGCTATTTTTGAGAATTTTCCTCGTTTTAACAGATTTTAACGCAAAAACTCTTGACTTTGTGATTTTCTCCGTAATTTTACCATCG
>CAYZFL010000127.1:324-7252 GCA_964477785.1 uncultured Bacteroides sp. | reverse complement strand
CGAGATAGTCGGCGGCGGCTTTGGCAACGGCGAGCGATACGCCGAGGATGGCGTTTGCGCCGAGGTTGCTCTTGGTGGGGGTGCCGTCGAGAGCGAGCATGGTCTCGTCGATTCTGATCTGGTCGAGAGCGCTCATGCCTATAAGAGCCTCGGCGATGGGGCCGTTGACATTAGCCACAGCTTTGAGCACGCCTTTGCCCATGTAGCGCGATTTGTCACCGTCGCGGAGCTCGAGAGCCTCGTTTTCACCGGTTGATGCGCCTGAGGGTACGGCTGCGCGGCCGAATGCGCCGCTTTCAAGGGTTACGTCTACTTCTACTGTGGGGTTGCCGCGTGAGTCAAGCACTTCACGGCCGACAATTTTTTCTATTTTCATTGCGCTATTATGTTATATATGTGTTATATATGTGTTTTATAAATTCTAAATTTCTCGCGATTCTGCTAATCGCCTGCAAATTTACGGAATTTTATCGGCAATTCAAAGTTTTTGTAAGTGAAGCCTGACTAATAAATCAAAACAGGTCAAAATAAACCCAAACGAATACAAATAAACTTTCAGGAATGTGAAATTACGCACGAAAAGTCTGATGTTTCCAATACGTGTGTAGGTTTTGAACCAAAGGACCAGAGGCCCAGAGTTTTTTTTAGACCGAATAGGAAAAGGTTTGAACATAAGGGCAGAAACAAGGACATAAATAATTGTGTTCTCGAAAGATAGGGCTAAAGGATTTTCATGCGAAAAACAAAAAGGACAAAGAGGTGAGGCGAAGATGTCAATGCCGGGCAGGCGATTTCCTCTATCGTTCAATCCGTCTGACCAGTCAGACAATCTCCGACAAGAAGACATCTCTCCTCGCCTCGTCTTATCTCAGCACATAGAGGGGGGAGGCGTCGTAGCGGGGGAGGACGGAGATGCAGGTTTTGGGGGTGCCGGGAGTGGGATCGGCGGTGAAATGTTCGAGGGGCTCCGCGCCGGCCTCACGGAGGGCGCCGACAGCTGTTGCGAGGGCTATCTCCGGCGTGTTGTTGTCGGCACTGAGATGACAAAGTAATATGTCGTGCAATTCAGGGTTGTAAATGTCCTTAAGGAGGGCGGCGGTGACGGTGTTGTCGAGGTGTCCGCGCTCGGAGATTATCCTTGCCTGAAGATATTCGGGATATGTGCCGTGCGTGAGCATCTCAAGGTCATAGTTCGACTCTATGACAAGATGATTTGCGAGGCGTATGTAATGGTCGGCGCGCTCGGTTACGCGGCCCATGTCGGTGGCGAGCACAAAGCGACGCCCATGAAAGTCAAGCATATAGCCCACATTATCAGTGCCGTCGTGAGAAGTGCCGAAGGCCGTTACGGTGAAGGGCCCGATTTTGTATTCATGCTCAATGTAGACGGGCGAATGATAATCCTTGATGCGGCGCGAAATGCTGTGACGGCGAAGGAGGCCAACGAGCGTCTTGGGAGTGGAATAGAGCCTGAAATGGCGGTGACGACGCAGTAGAGGATATGCCTGACAGATATGGTCGCTGTGGTCGTGTGTCAGAAGGATTCCGGCAACGCCGTTGATGTCGATACCATTTGCCTCGAGGCCTTCCTCGACCTTGTCGCGGTTCACTCCGGCATCAAGCAACACGCCGTGACGGCGGGTACCGAGGTAGCTGCAGTTGCCGCTCGAACCGCTGCCGAATGAGATGAACAGGAGCTTGCCTCCATCGGCCTTTGCGGCGACTTCGGCTGCATCGGCGTGAGTCTTGATTTCGATGGAGTCGGTCCCTTCGCGATTTATACCACTGAGATCTTCCTGGATATCGAATATTTCGGGACCGAAGAGGCTCGGAGAAGTGGATTCTTTGCCAGAAGACGAAAATCTGCGCTTTGGCTGTATCATCTCTGCGGCCCTCCGATTAAGAAGATTACGGGAATTTTACTATAGTCGTAAGCGGCCTTCTTCCAGTAAGAAAGAGGGCGTGTAATCACCGACTCGGTGTCGCCAGTGATGTCGCGGGCCACACATAACATGGTCGAGGGCGCAAGTGTGCAGCAAATCTCGTCGATGAGACGGTTGTTGCGGTAAGGAGTCTCGATAAAAATCTGGGTGCAGTCGTCGGCCACAGCCCTGCGCTCGAGTTCTTTCAGCTTTTTGGCCCTTGCGGGAGCCTCGATGGGGAGATAGCCGTTGAATGTGAAATTCTGACCGTTGAAACCCGAGGCCATAAGGCCCATGATGATACTTGAGGGGCCAACGAGGGGCACCACCTTCACACCACTGGCCTGTGCGGCCTCTACGAGCATCGCGCCGGGATCGGCAACCGCCGGACAGCCGGCCTCGCTGATTATGCCTGCATCCTCTCCTCGGAGCACCGGACGGAGCAAGTTTTCCACTTCCTCGCGGGGCGTGTGCTCGCTCAGTTCGGCGAAACGCAACGAATCGATGTCGATTTCGCGGTGGCATGCCTTGAGGAAACGGCGGGCGCTGCGCAGATTTTCAACCACAAAGTATTTCACCTTAAGCAAAAGCTCCAGATTGCGCCGCGGTAGGCTCGCCGACGGATCACCCGCCGAAAGTGGCACCGGGAAGAGATATATCACGCCGGGCGACTGCCTGCTGCCGCCGCCCTGGGCCGATGCCTCTTCATTGCGCTCTGCGCCTGAGGTATTTTGCTCGGGAATATGTGGATTTTCTTTCATTGAGACTGCAAAGTTACTGATTTTTCAGCGGTCGTTGAGGGTTTTTCTGTAAAAACCGCAAAAAAAAGCTAACTTTGCAAAGTTGTAGCTCAAACTGAATTCCGAGCCGGCCAAACGTTTCAAAGACCTATGGAAGCTAAAAAACTGATGTTTATCGTCAACCCGATATCGGGCACAAAATCGAAGAAGAAAAAAGTGGCGTCGGCCCTGAGGGTGTTGCGCGGGTATTACAAAGTGGACCTGCGCTATACCGAGTATGCAGGGCACGGCACGGCTCTGGCCGGAGAGGCCGTTGGCAAAGGCTATTACGGAGTGGTTGCCTGCGGAGGCGACGGAACTGTTAATGAAATAGCCAAAGCACTGATATCCAAACCAGTGGCCATGGGCATCATACCTGCCGGAAGCGGCAACGGACTTGCTCGTCACCTCGAGTTGCCGATGGACGGCCGACATGCCGCAAGAGTGATTGCCGACGACGATGTGCGCGACTGCGACTATGCTACGGTTAACGACAGGCCTTTTTTCTGCACCTGCGGCGTGGGCTTCGACGCGGCGGTAAGCCTCCGCTTCGCCGAACAGAAACGGCGCGGGCTGGCGATGTATGTAAAATCGGCGCTTGATGAATACCGCGGTTATAAACCTCAGCCTTATACATTGAAAATCAACGGCCGGACGGTAACGAAAGAGGCCCTGATGATAGCCTGCTGCAATGCATCGCAATATGGCAACAACGCCTTCATTGCGCCTCACGCCTCGGTGACCGACGGACTGCTCGACATTGTGGTGGTGCATCCGCGGCACATCACATCACAGACGGCTTTCGGCGTTGAGATGATGACCGGATTTATCAGCCAGGACGCCAAAGTCGACGTCTATCGCTGCCGCGAACTCGAGATTTCGCGACCTGAGCCGGGTCCGGCCCACATCGACGGCGAGCCGCTGATTCTCCCCGACACTCTCGAGGTAAAATGCCACCCGGGGCAACTCAGGCTCTTTGTAAACTCGCGCCGCGGCAAATTCCGTCCACTGCTCACCCCCATGAAGATGGCATTCTCGGCCATGGGACGCAATATATCAAACATGTTCAGCAAGAAATAACAGGGCAGGATGCTTTCACATGAAACATACAAAGAACTTTATCAGGCCATAGCCATACGCCGGTCAGTAAGGACCTATAACGGCCAGCCGATGGAGCAGGAATCGATGAAGGCCCTGCTGAAATTCGAGTCTGAGATTCCCTCCCTGCCCTTGGAAGGCACGCGAAATGACTCCGCGACGGGAAATTTCGATATTAAAATCTGCGGTCTGGATACCGCCGAGCCGGTAAAATTGGGAAGCTACGGCGTAATACGGCGTGCGCCGTCGTTCATCGCCCTAACCGCACCGACGACAGACAGTGAGGAGGAAGCCGCCTTAATGGCCACGGGTGCCGCTTTCAAAGCCGAATTCATGGTGCTTTGGCTTGCTGCAAATGGATTGGGGAGCTGTTGGATGTCGGGAACCGTCAACCGCAAAAAGCTGGCTGCTTCGCTTGGAATCTCGGACTCGGACAATATCCTCGCCTGCATACCTTTCGGATACGCCGCAGGAAAAGCTACGATGGTAGAGCGGGTGATGGCGTCTTTTGTACACGCCCGTAGCCGCAAACCCTTCGCCGAGCTATTCAAAGTTGATGAGGACTCCGGCAATTGCCTTATAGAACCCGGCCGGGAATCTGAATTTTCTGCCGCTGAGGCCCGCAGGATATTTGAGGCGGTGCGTCTCGCGCCTTCGGGCTGTAACCGTCAGCCCTGGCGGGGATGGGTCGACTCGGAGGGTAATCCGGTGCTGTATTTCGACAACAAGACGCCCGACATGAACGCCCTTGATCGCGGCATCGCCCTGGCCCACGCCTACATAGCCGCAACGGCAGGAGATGACAGGGAGTAATTCAGAACAGGACAGGATTTGTGCTTTCCCTAATTTAACAAAAAGGAATTTGGTGGTTATAAAAAAAATACCTACCTTTGCAGTCGGGTAAGTCCTACACGGCATGCTCCCTCAGAATTCCCCCAGGTCTTGACCGAAGCAAGGGTATGAGGTTGTAGCGGCGCGATGTAGTAAGCTTACCCTTTTTTTTTGCCCATACGTCAAAAACGCACCCTGAACGCAGGAGCCTCCTTTGGCTGGCAGAAATGCGGAGGGTATATAAAAATGCGCCCCGGCAAAACGGGACGCATCAGATGTAAGATCGGTACGGATTATTATGTATTTAGATTCTTCATCAAGTCGGAAGAATCCCGGAAATTCCGGGAATTCTTCGATATTTTGTCCTCCAACCTGATTGAAGGTGGAGGCAACTAAATCCGATTTAGATTATTTCTTGAAGTAACGTTTGAAGAGGCCTTCGAAACCTTTGCCGTGACGAGCCTCGTCCTTAGCCATTTCGTGAACTGTGTCGTGGATAGCGTCAAGGTTGAGCTGTTTAGCGCGGGCAGCAATACGCATCTTGTCCTCGTTAGCGCCGGCCTCGGCCATCATGCGCTTCTCAAGGTTGGTCTTGGTATCCCATACAACGTCGCCAAGGAGTTCGGCGAATTTGGAAGCGTGCTCAGCCTCTTCCCATGCATAGCGTTTGAAAGCCTCTGCGATTTCGGGATAGCCTTCGCGGTCGGCCTGACGGGCCATTGCAAGATACATACCTACTTCAGTACACTCTCCGTTGAAGTGAGTGTTGAGGTCTTTGATCATTTCCTCGTCGCAACCTTTAGCTACGCCGATTTCATGCTCGGTGACAAATTTGAGCTCTGCTTCGGGATTGCTCTCGTCTACTTCTTTAAATTTAGAAGCAGGAGCGCCGCAAAGAGGGCATTTTTCGGGAGCATGCTCACCTTCATAGATATAACCGCATACGGTGCAGATAAATTTCTTTTTCATATCGATTTGTGTTTTAAGTTATTAAAAATTTCAGTTTTCATCATAAGGCTAAAAGTTTTTACCTTCAGCCCGGTTTTACAAAATTAGGAATTTATTTCTGTTCTAAAAAATAAAAATCGCAAATAGTTAAGAAAAATATTTAAGTCGTCATTAAAGAGTAGCGAGTCAAAAATTATAATTAAATTTGCATTCGGAGGCAGAGACCTGTCTGTCCGATAGTTTAAGATTAACTATCTCGAACTGATGCCCATTCGATGCAAAAAATAACATTTATAATACTAAAATTTCAATGAAACGTATGATCAAATCTCTTACGCTCCTCACCGGAGTAGCATTATGCGCGACTTCGGCTTTCGCTCTGACCGATAACAAAGCCGGAGCACAGGACTCGCCCTACAAGGTAATTGTACCTTTGACGGCCGAGCTCAACGATTCGATATTCTATCTCTCCAATGGTGACACAGGTGAGAAAATCGACTCTGTAAAAGTAATTGCAGGCACTGTCACCTTCACCGGCACAATCGACGAACCCGTTCTGGCTCATGTAAAACAGAAAGGCAAACGCAACTCCATGACGTTTATCCTTGAGCCGGGCACTATTTCCTTCCACATCGATTCTATAAAAGGTGTGATGCCATTCGGCACGGAGCTTAACGACAAGATGCGTGACCTCAATACACGTCTTATGGACCTCGGCATGGCTTTCCAGAAAGAGACCACCGACGAAGGCCGTGAAAAGATTTACAATGAATACAACAAGGCCATTCACGACTGCACCGTGGCAAATGCCGACAATCCCCTCGGTCTTTACACCTTCATGAACGAGGCTCCGGGCATGAATCCCGAAGAATTCTTCACATTCATCAAAGCTCATCCCTATCTTGCCAATACGAAGCAGGTTGCAAGTATGGTGAAGTTCAATGAGAAAAAACTCGCTACAATGCCCGGCAAAAAGATGGTAGACTTTGAAGTCACCTATGACGGCAAGACCGAGAAGCTTTCAGACTATGTTGGTAAAGGCAAATATGTACTTGTCGACTACTGGGCAAGCTGGTGCGGTCCATGCAAACGTCAGATTCCCGTTTTGAAGGAAATCCTGAAAGAATATGGGTCCAAAGGTCTCGAAGTGCTCGGCGTTGCAGTATGGGACAAACCCGAGGACACAAAGCAGGCAATCAAAGACCATGAGATACCCTGGCATTCGATTCTTGATGCGCAGACCATTCCTACCGACGCATACGGCATCAGGGGTATACCCTGCATCATACTTTACGGTCCTGACGGCACAATCCTGAGCCGTGATAAACAGGGCGACGAGCTGAAAGCCGA
>CAYZFL010000127.1:0-314 GCA_964477785.1 uncultured Bacteroides sp. | reverse complement strand
GCCTTTGACGGCACACTGAAATACTAATTTAGCAACATCAATGAAGAATTCGCTCCCGTGACAACCCACGGGAGCTTATTTATGAAGTTGCTCAATCGAGTATATAATTCATATAACCTTTTATCAGATTCTTAGACGAATGACATGCAGGATGCTGTCTCAGACAAATCAGGGGTCAGCCCCTCGCCCTCTCCTACAATTGCTACTTACAGATTACTAATTGCTAATTAAAAAGAGAAGCCCCGCATAGCTTTCGCTTTGCAGGGCTTTCGTTTGTGCTTCTCGCACTCATAGGGGGCGGTTACCTACTTTCC
>CAYZFL010000126.1:0-7279 GCA_964477785.1 uncultured Bacteroides sp. | reverse complement strand
CCAGCGTAATCAACACACACGAAATGAACTCGGTTATGTGCATCGGCGAGAACATACTCTTCATAAGACAGGGCTACCGCGAATGGGTGGGCGACATGTCAAAAGTCTACTCCACGACAAACGAGGCTCTGACCGACTTTATTTTCGCCACCAGACTCTTCAAGGAAGTTAAAGACTACGTAAACAGCAACGAGCGGCCATATCCCCCAAAACAATAACCGCCACGGGCAACACTTCCAGTCCAATACAATAAAAGAATTTCCAATCATCATCAACAGTGCAGTTTAAAGACATACCCTTTCATGAGGAGGCAAAGAAAAGACTAATCGAAATGGCCGACAGCGGATGCGTGCCCCATGCCCTGATGCTTGAAGGGCCGTCGGGCACATATAAATTCGCTCTCGCCCGTGCCTTCGTGCAGTATCTCCACTGCACCGGCCGTCACGACGGCGACAGCTGCGGAGAATGTGCCTCATGCCGTCAGCATCAGAAATTCAATCAGATAGACACATACTATTCCTTCCCGGTGGTGAAGAAAGGCGACAACCCCATATCGGCCGACTTCATCTACGATTTCTACGATTTCCTTAAAGACTCGCCTTCGATGGACTTCGAGAGGTGGCTCGTGGCGCTCGACAACATCAACGCCCAACCTTTGCTTTATGTAAGCGAAGGCAGCGAGATAAGCCGATGGCTGTCGTTCACCTCGGTGGGCGCCGGCCGCAAGGTAGTGCTGATGTGGCTGCCCGAGCGACTTCATGAAGCCGCGGCCAACAAACTGCTGAAGATACTCGAGGAGCCAAACGACAACTCTATGTTTGTGCTCACCTCGGACAATCCGGGGGTGATACTGCCTACGATTTACAGCCGCCTGCAGCGCATACGCGTGCCAAGATATACCGACGAGGAAACGGCCCGCATACTTACAGAAAACTACGGGGTGGAACCGGATGTGGCCCACAGCATAGCACCCGTAGCCGAGGGAAATATATCAAAGGCTGTGTCGCTCATCTCCCTGTCGAAGCAGAGAAACGAATTTTTCGAGCTATTCAAACAGCTTATGCGCCTGGCCTACAGCCGCAAGGTTGCGGAACTGAAAGAATGGTCGATCAAAGCGGGAGGTCTGGGCCGAGAGCCGCTTATGGCTTTCTTTGACTATTGCACCACGCTGCTGAGAGAAAATTTCATACTAAATCTGCATAATCCTGAACTTTCGGCCATGACAGCGGAAGAGGCACAATTCTGCTCGCGCTTCTGCCCATATATCAACGAGCGCAACGTATTGGGATTTATCGAAACCTTCGACAATGCCAAGACCGACATAGCAGGCAACGGCAATGCCAAGCTCGTATGCTTTGACATCGCTCTCCGCTGCATTCTCCTCATTATAAAATAACGCAATATTTATGGAAGACCGAAGTTTTCTGAGGCAGGTAGCCGAATATCTCGCCTATGACGGCAAGACTGCAAACTCGCAAAGAGAAGGATTGCCTGCGGATATGTCGTCGCTTGTGGCCGTGTTGCCCAACAAGCGCAGCGCCATGTTTCTGAAGACCCATCTCAGGGGCGTACTGAGCGAAATGTCATCGGCACCGGCCTTCATGCCGCGCTTCATCACACTCGAGCGCCTCGCCAGCCTTCTCAGCGACGACGAGATAATGAGCGACGATGAGCAGATCTTCCTTCTGTACGACTGCTATCGCCGCATACTCAGGGCCCGCGGCCTGGAATCGCATATACGCTCATTCGACCGGTTCGTTTACTGGGGACGCATCATACTCACCGACTTTGAGTCAATCGATACCTCGCTGGCATCGGCCACTATGCTTTATACCAATCTCTCGAAAGAAAAAGAAATCAGCGCCAACTATCTCACGGAGGAGCAGAAAGAAGTAATACGCGACATCTGGGGCGAAACTTCGCTCACCCTTGCGACACATGAGTTCTGGAACCACATCCCGCCGGAAGACAAAATGAAGGAAGACGGAATGTCATATAAGTTTCTGAGCTTCTGGTCGGTATTAGGCGAGCTGTACACACTCTTTTCGGAGGAAGTAGCGAAAAAGGAGATGACCACCAAAGGGCTGCAGTGGAGAAAAATTGCGGCGCAACTCAAGGACGAGATGCCCGCAGGCACCGATAGGCTGCATTTCGCCTTCATAGGTCTGTCGGACACCACGCCGGCACAGCAAGCCGTGATGGAGGCGCTGAGAAAACGCGACAAGGCAAGCTTCTTCTGGGATATGTCGGGATACTTCACGGCCATGTCGGATACTTCACGGCGTTTCTTTCCTTTCATGGAGAAACTTGCCGCACATTTCAAGATGCCGGACGATTTCGAGCCGGAAACACCGCTCAAAGCACCCGAGATAGAGGTGATATCGGTGGGCTCGCGCATAGGCCAGACAAAACTTGTGTCCGGCCTGCTGAAAAAGCTAACTAAAAAAGACGAGGCAAATGGGTCGGACAAGTCTGACACATCCGGCAAACAAGGAAAAACCGATTACTCTCTGCCGGATACAGGCATAATGGTGCCCGATGACTCGCTGCTGTCGCCGCTGATGCTCTCGGTGCCGGAAAGCATAGACAAACTCAACGTCACCATAGGTCTTTCGTTCCGCCAGACGCCGCTTGCCACGCTCATCCGCTCGGTTCTCGCCATGCAGCTTCACGCCGTAAACTCCCACGGGCGCCGACTGTTCAGACGGGAGATTGTCGACGAGATCGTATCCCATCCGTTCCTCACTCTCTGTGCACCGGAAGAAACGGCCGCGCTCGCCGACTTTATTGATAAATACAATTTCTTCAATATCGAAGCCGAAACTCTCAGGGAAAAGGCCGGAGAAATTGGCTTTGTATTTGACGACTACCTTGTAAAAGACGACTATCTGCATAAACTGGTGACCGGTCTGGGCGAAGCGCTCGCCCGCAACATCGGCTACGGTGACAAACACGACTTTGAAATCGAAATCCTCGACTTTCTTAGGCAGAGCATCGAAGGCATAGAGCTGCTCGCCGATAAATATCACACAGCCATAGAGCCGGATACGCGCATGAAGATGTTTGACAGCATGCTTTCGATACGTACGCTCAACATGAACGGATCGCCGCTTCAGGGGCTCCAGATCTTAGGTCTCCCCGAGGCCCGTGCACTCGATTTCAGCAATCTCATCATTCTGTCGATGAACGAGAAGATATTTCCGAAGCGCAATTTCATCCGCTCGCTCATTCCGGAAGCACTGCGAGTCGATTTCGGGTTGCCGCCACAGAGAATCGAGGAGCAGAAATATGCCTATACTTTCTATCGCGCCATAGGCCGTGCCGATAAGGTAAGCCTTATATATGACAGCCGCACCGGCAGCTTCGGAGCCGGCGAGCGATCGCGATTCATAGAGCAGTTGCTGAGGCTGCATCCGTCGCTGATGGCAACAGGAACGGCAAAAATGGACGCCGGTCTGGGCAAACGCAATGAAATGTCGGTGACAAAGGCTACGGAGATTCTTCAACTCCTCGAAAGCTACCGCAGTCCCGAAGGCCGTTACCTCTCGGCTTCCTCGCTTAAGAATTACAAGGCTTGTCCGTTGAAATTCTACCTCCAGAATGTAGAGAGATACAACGAGGACACACGCACGGAATATGTATCAAAAATAGATCGCGGAAACATTTTCCACCGCAGCCTCCAGACTATATACGGAGGGTTGAGAGACAGCGGCGAAAAGGTCGACGCCGAGAAGCTGAGAGCCATCGCCGACGACACGGCATATATAGGAAAAGTGGTGCTTGAGGCCATTAACCACTACAGGCTCAAAGGGCATGAGGCAAAGACTTTTGAGGAGCTTACCGGCGACAACGCCCTGAGTTATATCGACGCCTCGCGGAGCATACCCGCCCTGATGCGCATCGAGGCCGACGGGCTCGGCGGCTCATGGTTTAAGGTGGAAGATGTAGAAAAAGATATACTCACCACGCTCCCCCTCGGCGACTATGCCATAAACCTCAAGATGGTGGTCGACCGCATCGACCGCCTGCCCGACGGCTCGCTTAGATTCATCGACTACAAGACCGGCGACGAAAAATCATCGGCCCAAACCATCGACACTCTTTTTGTCCGTGGGAAGACAAGTCACGATGCAATGTTTCAACTCATGCTCTACAGCATAGCCGCCAATCTCACCGGCAATTATACTGAGGAAATCGCACCGGTAGTCTACTGCATAAGCAAGTTGCGCGAAGGACCAATACTCCCGCTCAAAATCGCGGGCAAGCAGGTGAAGAGCACTACTCCGGGAATAAACGGCCGGGATGGATTCATGAACAAGTTTACCGACATGATAAACGAAATCTTCGACCCCGAAAAAGATTTCGGACAGACAGAGGACGAAGACCGCTGCAAATATTGCACCTTCCTGGAAATCTGTGGCAAAAAGTCAGCAAAAGAATTTTAATCGGATATGGCCGGACTTTATATTCACATACCTTTCTGCCACTCAAAATGCGCTTACTGCTCGTTTTATTCAAGCCCCTTGAAAACCGATGAAACGAAATACGTGGAGCAGCTTATCCGCGAGCTGCATGCGCGCAAAGGAGAAATTACAGAGCGCCCCGAAACCATATACATAGGAGGCGGTACGCCTTCCTCACTTTCAATCATGCCTCTGAGGATACTGACCTCAGGCATCGCCGAGGCCATTTTTCCCGAGCATCAGGCTTTTCACCGGGATTGCCCGGCACAAGTTTTTGCCCGCGCCGGCATAAAAGAGTTTACATTAGAGGCCAATCCGGAGGATGTGAGTTACGAAGGCTGCGAGGAATGGCGGAGTCTCGGAGTGAACCGTCTGAGCATGGGCGCGCAGTCGCTATGCGACGATGAGCTGAAGATAATAAGACGCAGGCACACTGCGTCACAGGCAGTTGAAGCATTTCATATCGCACGCCGGTCGGGCTTCGACAACATTTCGCTCGACCTTATCTACGGCCTCCCGGGCCAGACGGCCGAGAGCTGGGAATATTCAGTAAAAGAGTTGCTGAAACTGAGGCCGGAACATTTTTCGGCCTATTGCCTGAGCGTGGAGAGAGGATCGCTGTTTTATGCCCTGAACCAGAACGGGAAAATCGGGCTGCCCGATGAAGATTTCTGCCTTGACTGTTACAAAACGCTATGCCGAATGGCCAAAGAGGCCGGCTACCGGCACTATGAAATCTCAAATTTCGCGTTGCCGGGACGGGAGTCGAAACATAATTCCTCCTATTGGCAGTCGGTGCCATATCTCGGGCTGGGACCATCGGCTTACAGCTACGACGGCAAGCACACACGCCGGTTCAATCCTTCCGACATTAAAAAGTATATGGAACACGTTCCGTGCTTCGAGACAGAGACTGAGACTGACCCTGAACTTTGCGACGATTATATCTTCACCTCGTTGCGAACATCAGGCGGACTCAGCGTTAAACATCTGGATAACCTCATGCATGGAGCGGGCGACATGTGGACCAAATTTGCGCGGCCGTTTATCAACACGGGTAAAATCGTGACCCAAACGGACAGTGCCGGGAATATTGTCAAGGCCCGAATTCCGGAGGAAGAATGGTTCATCTCAGACTATATCATCCGCGAGACAATGATTGACTGAAGCAGCTTTACCGCGTGGCGAAACTCTAACCGAGGCCGTTGAAACGTCGGGGCTAAACCCAGGCTAAAGAAGAGTGGTTGCAGGCAGGAGGATTTTCAAAAAAAATTTGCGACCTTAATTTTTTTTTGTAATTTTGCGTGCAATAAATTTCAAAAGATTTTATATCCAATCAAATATTATATAAAGTACTATGTCATTTGTTGCAGATAGAGTAAAAATGGACGGGCTCACATTTGATGATGTCCTTTTAATCCCATCATATTCAGAAGTTTTGCCGCGCGAGGTCAGTCTGGCCACGCGCTTTTCGCGTAGAATAGAGCTAAATGTACCTGTAGTTTCGGCGGCCATGGACACTGTGACCGAAGCCGGGCTGGCCATCGCCATTGCACGCGAAGGTGGCATAGGTGTGATACATAAAAATATGAGCATCGAGGAGCAGGCCCGTCAGGTGCATGCGGTAAAACGTGCCGAGAACGGCATGATTTACGACCCCGTGACCATACTCCGCGGCTCGACAGTGGCCGACGCCCTCGCCCTGATGAAGGAATACCACATCGGCGGCATTCCCGTAGTCGATGAAGAAGGTTATCTGGTAGGTATCGTCACCAACCGCGACCTCAGATTCGAGAAAGACAAGACGCGCCGCATCGACGAGGTCATGACCAAAGACGGACTGGTAACCACAACCCAGTCGACCAATCTTGAAGAGGCCGCCGACATACTCCAGAAGCACAAAATCGAAAAACTTCCCGTGGTAGACAACCGCGGCAAGCTCATAGGCCTGGTAACCTATAAAGACATCACCAAAGCAAAAGACAAGCCCAACGCCTGCAAGGACTCGCTGGGTCGTCTGCGCGTGGCCGCCGGCATAGGTGTGACAGCCGACTCGATGCAGAGAGCCGAGGCTCTCGTGAAGGCAGGAGTAGACGCCCTCGTGATTGACACCGCCCACGGCCATTCTGCAGGCGTGGTACGCGTGCTTGAGGAAGTTAAGAAAACCTTCCCCGAGGTAGATGTAGTTGTAGGCAACATAGCCACCGGCGAGGCCGCCAAATTCCTTGTACAGCATGGCGCCGACGCCGTGAAAGTGGGTATCGGCCCAGGCTCTATCTGCACCACAAGAATCATCGCCGGAGTTGGCGTACCCCAGCTCTCGGCCATATATGACGTATATCAGGCCCTCAAAGGTACCGGAATACCCATCATTGCCGACGGCGGCATACGCTACTCGGGCGACATCGTCAAGGCTCTCGCCGCCGGCGGAAGCTGCGTGATGCTCGGCGGAGTGCTGGCCGGAGTAGAGGAATCACCCGGCGACACCATCATCTTCAATGGCCGTAAGTACAAGTCATACAGAGGCATGGGTTCGCTCGAAGCAATGGAAAAAGGTTCGAAAGACCGTTACTTCCAGGCTTCGGAAACGGATGCCAAGAAGCTCGTACCCGAAGGCATCGCAGCCCGTGTGCCCTACAAGGGATCGCTCTACGAGACAGTTTACCAGATGCTCGGCGGCCTACGTGCCGGCATGGGCTATTGCGGTGCCAAAGACATCGACGCCCTGCACCATGCATCATTTACCCGTATCACCAACGCCGGCGGGGACGAAAGCCATCCCCACGACGTAACAATCACAAGCGAAGCACCCAACT
>CAYZFL010000125.1:0-7294 GCA_964477785.1 uncultured Bacteroides sp. | reverse complement strand
CTGCTTTTCATGAAGTTGGACTCACTACTTTAGGGTTTAGCGGACAGTAATAATTTAAAATCCTTAATGGACGGAATTATCTTGATTTAACGAGATTTATCATGATTAATCGAGAGAGTGTGCCAGAGAAGGGTGTGGATTATTCCTCGTAGTTGTCGAGGGCTTTGCGGAGCTCACGTTTTACGATGAGGCGCAGCTCGGGCGGCTGCTGCACGGTGATGCGCGCCCCATAGCGCAGGAGTTCTTCGACGAGGTCCTGGGAGATGTGCATGCGGTAGGTAAAGAGCGAGTAGCTGTCGCCCACCATTTCCTGCTGGCTGTGATGCAGTGGCAATGCACGGAAATACTTGGCAAGGTTGGGATCTACCTTGAGCACCATGCGTCTGGGTTCGCTTTCAGGCACGACTATACCGAATGAGTCGCGAAAATATTCTGCAGGCTGAAAGTCGGGATCAGGCATATATTCACGATCGGAGACCTCCATCTTCACCACGCGGTCGAGGGCGTAGGTCTTGATCTTGCCGTCGGCTGGCACGAAGCCCACGAGATACCATCGCTGGCGGAAAATCTTGAGGAAATAAGGCTCGATGACAATGTCGCGTGTTGTGCGGGAGCGGGTATAGGGGTGATAGTCAAATACAAGACAGCGTTTGCTTCTCAGAGCCTCAATAACGGTGGAGAGGTGATGCCGGGCAGAGGGCACTTCCTCGACCACAATGCGGTCGCTCACCTCGCGAGATGAAGCGAGAAGGGCGTTTGTGGCCATGGCGTTGAGGAGCCAGTCGGAGACAGAGCCGGGGTCGGCACCGGAATCCTCGGCGATGCTGTATTCGTAAGTGGCGGGATTGCAAACGATCTCGACGCCGAAAATCTCCTCTATATCGTTGCGGTATTTATAAAAGGTGCGCCTGGCAAGGTCGGAGCCGTCGAAAAAGGGAGCTCCGCGCCAAAGCTCTGTGAGGCGTTCACGCGAAATGCGGCCATACCGGCGGATAGTATCCACCAGCCATACGCATTTTGTAAGCTTGTCGGTTGACTTGGTCAAGTTAAAAGTTAATTTTAAAATTTAAAAAAAACAGGGCCGGACAATGCCCGACCCTGAAAGTATTGTCTTAAAAAATCAGGCTTTGGTGGCCTTTGCAGGCTGAGCCGAGGTTTCGTTTGCGGCTTCCATGTGATGGTGTTTTGCACCTACCGAGAGAAGACATAGACCAATCACGGTGTATGCGGCGTTCATGAGCAGGAGCTCGAAGCTGGTCTCATACTGCCAGAGGTAGTTGAGAAGCCACTGGGTGCACCATGAGAGGCAGGGAGCGAGTACGCATACAAAAGGCACAAGTCTGTCGCGGACGGGCTTCTTCCAGAACATGCCGTAGACAAATAGGCCGAGGATAGGACCGTAAGTATAGGAAGCGAGGGTGTAGACGGCCGAGATGGCATCGTCGTTGCTTATGTAGTAGAAGGCGATGATCACGAGGCCCATGAGTACCGACATGATGATGTGGACCATCTTGCGGGTCTTTGTGAGCTTCTTCTCGTCCTGCTTGCGGTGGGCCTCAAGCACATCGACGGTAAAGGAAGTGGTGAGCGAGGTGAGTGCCGAACCGGCTGCGGAATATGCGGCTGCGATGAGACCTAAAACGAAGAGGATACCTACGATGAGCGGGAGGTCCTTGTCGAAGGCTATGAGACCGAAAATCTCGTCGGACTTCTCGGGACGGCCGATTCCCTTGGCGTCGAGGTACATGCTGAGAAGAGTACCGAGCACGAGGAAGAGGGCGATTACGAAGAACTGCACGATGCCGCTGACAATCATGTTTTTCTGCGACTGCTTGGCGTCCTTGCAGGCGAGGTTGCGCTGCATCATATCCTGGTCGAGACCGTTTGTGGCGATGGCTACGAAGATACCGGCGATGAACTGTTTCCAGAAATAGGTGCCGGCCTTGGGATCATCGAAGAAGAACATCTGCGAAGTGCGGTGGTTCTTGACTGCGGAAACCATCTCGCCGAAGCTGAAGCCGAGATTGTCGGCCACGAAGTAGATGCAGAGCACCACCGACATGATGAGGCAGAAGCTCTTGAGGGTATCGGTCCATATCACGGTCTTCACGCCGCCCTGCACGGTATAGAGCCAGATGAGGGCGATGGTGACGATTACGTTGAACTCAAAGGGAATGTGGAGCGGGCCGAAGACGAGAATCTGAAGCACGGCACAGACCACGAAGAATCTCACCGCCGCGCCGAGCATCTTCGAGACGAAGAAAAACCAGGCACCGGTCTTATACGTCTTGGAGCCGAAGCGGCTTTCGAGATAACCGTAGATGGAGATGAGGTTGCGCTTGTAGAACATGGGCACCAGCAGGAAGGCTATCACGCCGTAGCCGACGATGAAGCCGAGGACCATCTGCAGATAGCTGTAGCCCTTCGCACCCACCATGCCGGGCACGGAGATGAAGGTCACGCCGGAGATTGCCGCGCCGATCATGGCGAAGGCCACCAGCGGCCACGGAGCCTTGCGGCTGCCCGTGAAGAAAGAGGCATTGTCGGAGCCTCGCGAGGCGATTTTTGAAATCACGATGAGCAGCACGAAATATGCGGCTATCGTAAGGATGATTACCCAGGGTGTACTCATTATAATTGTGACTTAAGCGGTAAAGGCCCGGACCGGCCGGAGCGCTTCACCGCCGGTGATAAATCGTGAATATTAAAGGGGATTACTCGGCGTAAAGGAGATAGGGCTTGCGCTGCTGTTTGAACTTCTCTACGTCGCCGGCCCATGTGGCCTTGATCTGGTCGGCGGTCATGCCCTTGGCAATCATGTCGCGTATGTCGCCGCGACCTATGAGGAGCTCGAAGAAGCTGCGGAAATACTTGTCCATCTCGGGACGGCCGAGGGCGTTCCATGCGTCGATGATGTAGGTGAGGTCGACACCGCGGGCGATGGCTTCTTTCTCGCACATGCCTGAAAGGTCAACGCCGTGGCAGAGATTGTCGAGTTGGGGAGGATTCTTGGCACCGTCGACGCTACGGGGAGTGAAACTGAAGGGATATTTAGCGGGGTCAAAGTCGGGATGACCGTAGATCTCGAAAGACTTGTCGGTACCGCGGCCGAGGCTTACCTTCGTAGCCTCGAAATAGCACATCGCGGGATAAAGATAGATCGAGAGCATCGTACGGAGGTTGGGCGAGGGAGCGATGGGGAGCTTGTAGTAAGACTGGTGGGTATAGTTCTTGACGGGCACCACGTCGAGCTTGACCTGCTTGCCCGACTTGAGCCATTTCTCGCCGTTTGCCATGTTTGCGATCTCGCCCATTGTGAGGCCGTGAACCACGGTGATGGGGAGACGGCCAACACCCGACTCATATTTCATGTCGAGGATGGGACCGTCGACATACATGCCGTTGGGGTTGGGGCGGTCGAGCACGACAACCTGCTTGCCCTTCTTGGCGGCTTCGTCCATAAGCTCTACCATGGTGCAGTAGTAGGTATAGAAGCGGAGACCCACATCCTGAATGTCGACAACGACAACATCGACGGCGTCAACAAACTTCTCGAGGTTTTCCTTACGGCCGGGGCCATAGAGCGAAGCGAGGGTGATGCCGGTCTCGGGATCGACGGAGGTGGAAACCTCTTCGCCTGCGTCGGCGGTGCCGCGGAAGCCATGCTCGGGAGTAAAGATAACCTGCACATCAAGACCATTGTCGCGCAGAGCGTCGACGGTGTGGCGGGTGTAGGGGCCTTCGGGGCCGGCTACCTTGCCGGTATGGTTGGTATAGAGGGCGAGCTTCTTGCCCTTGAGCAGAGGCATGTAGAGCTCGGGCTGCTCGGCTCCCACCTTAATCGAGTCGTTGCAATAAACGATGTGGGTTTTTCCTTTGTTTTCGCAACAGTTATGAGACTGCGCGGCGACGGCTCCGGTGGATACGATGATTCCGGCAAGAGCGGCGGTAAAAGTTTTCAGAATTTTCATTGGTTATGTTTGTAGATTTGTGAATATGCGGTTTATAGACGGTCTCAGATTTTATATTTTACAAAGGTAAGCAAAAAGTTGCGTTTAAACCGTAAAAAAAATAAGTTAAATGCAAGAGCACACACATTTTCTGATAATATTTCGCAAAAAAGAAGCGGCTTTGACATTTTTTGTGGAAGATGATTGCGGATATACCCGGGAAGAATTCAAATTGGATGGGAATCACAGAGGACAAAGTCTCCGAAATTTTGTAATTTTGCATTGAAATGGACGAAAGATTTTCAAGAAGCGAAAGACTGATGGGCCGGGTGGCCGCGGAGGCTCTGAGCCGGGCACGGGTCATAGTGTTCGGCGTGGGCGGCGTAGGCTCCTGGTGCGCCGAGGCATTGGTGCGGTCGGGGCTGAAACTGCTTACCATAGTCGACGACGATGTGGTGGCCGTGTCTAACATCAACCGCCAGGGCGAGGCCTTCGGCGACAATACAGGCAAAGCCAAGGTTGAAGAGATGGCCCTGAAACTCAGACGCATAAACCCCTACTGCGATATCACGGCCATAGGCAGGCGCTTCATGCCCGAGAACGCTGCGGAGTGGCAACTGGGAGGATATGATTATGTGGTCGACGCGATAGACTCCGTTTCGAGCAAAGCGGCACTCATCATCGAGGCTACATCACACGGCGCGGGGACGAAAATCTACAGTTCGATGGGCGCGGCACTGAAACTCGACCCCACACGGGTGAAGACGGCTGAATTCGGCAAAGTCAGCGGCGACCGTCTCGCCAAGGCCCTGAGACAGAATTTCAAACGCAACGGCCGCTGGCCTGCCCGCAAGTTTTATTGCGTATACAGCGACGAGCCATTGCCGCCATGCGCCACGCCGCCCGCAAAAGGCGAGCCAAACGGGTCGATGATGCCCGTGACGGCGACTTTCGGCGTGACTTTGGCTTCGCTGATAATCAAAGACATAATTAGTAAGTCATGAAACGAAATAAATTTGGAATATGGATTGAGGCCATGAGACTGAGGACCCTGCCGGTCTCGGTGGCCGGGGTGATAGCCGGTGTAGCCTACGCCTTTAAGTTTACATGGCAGGTTGAATGGGCTCCGGCGGTAATATGCCTGCTCTTCGCCGTGCTGGCGCAGATTTCGTCGAACTTCGCAAACGAATACTACGACTATAAGGACGGGCTCGACAAACCGGGCCGAGAAGGTCCCAGAAGAGGTGTGACCGAGGGCGACATCACGCCCGATGCTATGAAGGCGGCGACATTCGCAACGCTCGGATTAGCCTGCCTCACAGGTCTTTCGCTCATATACTGGGGCGGATGGTGGCTGCTGATACCCGGCGTGCTCATCGCCATAGGCGCTATGGCTTATTCGGCAGGTCCGTGGCCGCTGTCGAGACATGCCCTGGGCGAAGTGGCGGTGACACTGTTTTTCGGCGTCGCTCCCGTTTGCCTCACATTCTACCTTCAGACCGGCGACTGTCCCTGGCAGGTATGGGCCGGAAGCGTGGGCTTCGGACTGATGGGCGCCAATGTGCTGATGTGCAACAATATCCGTGACATACCCGACGACCGTGCCGTGGGCAAGACCACCCTCGCCACCCTGCTCGGCAAGAAAAAGGCCATAGTGCTGTATGTGTTCAACACCATAGCCGCGTCGCTGCTCGTGCTCATATCCTTCCGCGTGACCTGGGGCGCGAAATTCGCCTCCCTGTTTTACCTTATCGCCGGACTTATGATAGCCCACAAAATGCAGCGTCTCGAAGGCAGGCCGCTTACAAAAATGCTCGCGATGAGCTCTATGGCGATGTTTATCGCGGCTCTGCTCTTCTGGATTCCCGGAAGAATATAACTATTTTTCGGAGCCGCACGAATACTAATCTTCAGATTGTCGATTATAAACAACATTTCATTTCCAGGGGGGGGGTGTGTTGCAACTCAAATATTTAATGACAATAAAATTATCCCAAGCAGTTTAAATATCGCCTCCAAAAACCGTGGAATCTATTACCTGTAGCAACAAGCAGGCTCAGTATGTTAAATATCATTAATTGACCTACTCCTCCATTTTTAGCTCAAAATATTTTTTTATTTTGTAAAAATTAAATTTCATTCTAAATCAACACCACAATGAACAAACTAATCCTTATTGCAACTTTTGCGCTGTCATTTTCGGGTTTTATCTCTTGCGCCGAGGACGACAATCCAATTCTTCAAAATAATGAATTTGAAGAAAGGACCGAGAAAGAAATTACCGACCCGGTAAAAGTAAATTCTCAAGAATTATATCGTGCTGTTTCCTCTTTCCTTTCAGAAAACGAAAAGCCGCTTTCCAGAGCTAACGAAATGAGTGTGACCAAAATTGGGGCCGATAAAGGAAACTCTATCTACGTAGTAAATTTTCTGCCTGAGAACGGATTTGTGCTGGTGAGTTCTTCAAAAAACTGCAACCCCATACTCGCCTATTCCGATAAAGGCAGTTTTAAGCCTGATGAACTGATAGATGAAGTCGAAAACTGGAAAGAAGAGACATTTCAGGCTATCGATTATCTAAATCAGCATCCCCAGGATTCCACTGCAATTAAAGCGCGTGGTTCCAGCAAACTTAAAAAAAATGATTTACAATATCACTAAAAAATAATCTTATGAAAAAGAAATTATTGCTGCTAATTGTGTGGTTTATAGGCCTGATTCCTACCGTATTAAATGCCCAGAGTTCTAACAGTGCGTGGTAACTTGGCATTTCATTTACACATGACCTTGATTATGAAGACAAGGGATGCGACCGAACCTATTTAATCTCGGCAGACGGTGCTTACAGAATTGATATTGCAAAATACTTCTTCGCCGAGGGCAATATTTCTCTGTATTATCAAAAGTTTTATGATACTGACGATGGTCGAGACGGAGGTCCAATTACAATGGCGCACCCATGGGGCCTCGGTTTTGAACCTGAGGCACTTATAGGCGGCAAATGGTTTAGTGTCGTGGAGGTAAGCACAGGACCGTCGCTTCAATATCTGTATGCTTTTCATAAAGACAACTGGGCGAACGCAAAACGATTTGCCGCTTTCTGGAATTTCAGGATAGGCTGCACTATAATGCACAAATTCAATCCCTACGTCGAATGCAAATTACGAATGTCTAATTATGATGCAGACACCTCCAAGATTCTTCTCTCAGGGGGTATTTACTATTGCTTCTAAAGGAGTAACAAACTATTGCTTCAGGTTTCTGAACAAAAAATAAGTTCTTATAGGGGGGGGGCAATAATATAATTGCCACTCTCCTTTTATTTTAGAGCAGACTCCGTATTC
>CAYZFL010000124.1:0-7307 GCA_964477785.1 uncultured Bacteroides sp. | reverse complement strand
ACATCGGGTGTGGCTATCACCATGTCCTCGAGATTGAGCGACTGGATGTAGGGGATAAACACCGATGAGGCGTAGAGATGGTCGACGGGCACATTGAAGAAGCCCTGGATCTGGTCGGCGTGAAGGTCCATAGTTATCACACGGTCAACGCCGGCGGCTGTGAGTAGGTCGGAAACGAGCTTGGCTGCGATTGATACACGCGGCTTGTCTTTGCGGTCCTGACGTGCCCAGCCGAAATAGGGTATCACGGCGATTGTGGATTTGGCCGATGCCCTCTTGCTGGCGTCAATCATCAGCAGAAGTTCCATAAGGTTGTCGCTTGTGGGGAAGGTCGACTGCACGAGATAGACCTCGCAGCCGCGTATCGATTCCTCGAAGCATACTTCAAATTCTCCGTCAGCAAAGCGCTGCACATTCATTTTGCCTAATTCCACGCCAAGTTCCTGGCATATTTCCTCGGCCATATAGCGGGAATTGGTGCCTGCAAAGATCTTAAACGGTGGGTAAAGTTCGCAGTTCATGAAGATTTTGGATTGGTTTTATTATTTGGGAGATGTTTCTTTCTGCAAAGTTAGGAAAAAATATTCGGGTATACATATTTTTTAACTATAGAAATTATGCATCTTCCCTTATTCCCTTGAAATATCACTGATTCTAAACAGATTAACCGTCGCGCTCCATGCCGGAACATGAGTCCGGTAATGCTCCGTTGACCTGAAACTTATCAGCTCTTCCCTACCGGTGAGCATTTCCACAGCCTTTGCCTTTCCCCCGGGGAGATTGTAAACCTCGAAGGCGTGGCGGGGGATGTTCACGCTTATTTCGGCATCAGTGTCGGAGAAATTGAGCGTCACCATCATCACCTCATCCTCAGTTGCTTTGAAAAAGGCGAAGTGGCGTTGCGAATCCATGCCGGGATTGTCGTAGTTCACATACATCAGGTCGAAGAAACGGCCCTTGCGGCACACCTCGGTCTCGGCTATCTCTATGATCCGGCGGTAGAAATCCCTTATCTGCTTCATCTCGGGCGTGAGCCCGTGGAGTTTTCCCCGGTCGAGCCACTGACGCACCGACGGCACGCTCCAGTAGTCGAATATGGTAGTGCGGCCGTCCAGACCGCTATAACCCTCGGCATCCGAACCTTTCTCGCCAAGTTCCTGACCGAAATATATCATCACCGGGCCGTAGGTCATGAGACAGCTTGCCGCCCAGGCAGGGAAAGCCCTGAATGCATCGCCGGCAAATTCGGTGGAAGCCACCCTCACTTCGTCGTGGTTTTCAAGGAAGTGAAGCATATTTGGCCTTATGTCCTCCACCGTCTGCCAGCAACGGGTAAGGGCCGAAGCCGGCTGGCGAAAACATGTTATGTCTTTAAGCGTGTCATAAAGAGTCACCTTGTCATAGAGATAATCGAATCCCGCCTCACGGATAAAGCTGCGGTAAAGATTTGTGTCGTAAATCTCGGCAATAAAAATAATGTCGGGTTTGAGGCGATGAATCTGTGGAATGACCCATTTCCAGAACTCCACCGGCACCATAAAGGCCATGTCGCAGCGGAAGCCGTCGACGCCCTTCATGGTCCAGTGTTCGAGTATGCCTCTCATCTTCAGCCAAGTGTCGGGCACGGGGTCAAACTCCCGGTGGCCGTTGCGGTAATCCACGCCATAATTGAGCTTAACGGTCTCATACCAGTCGTATATGCCCGGCGACGGAGTGAAGCAGTCGTTTCCGGTGGCTTTGGCGGGAAATTCCTCATAGCGTGAGGCTCCTTCGCCAAGGTCTATGCCCGGGCTGAAGGGCTTTCCGGGAAAGTAATAGAAATTATTGTCGCGGGCAAAGAACACATCGCGGTTGTCGCCGTTCCCGAAGTCATTCATCCCTTTTGGTGCCGCATCGCTGTGATATTCGCGGGCCACATGATTGGGCACGAAGTCGATTATCACCTTTAAACCGGCGCGATGGGTGAGGGCAAGAAGTCTGTCAAACTCTTCCCGGCGATGCTCCACATTCTCGGCAAGGTCGGGGTCGATGTCGTAATAGTCCTTTACTGCGTATGGACTTCCGGCCTTTCCCTTGATTATATGTGGATTGTCGGGAGCGATGCCATAGCGGGAATAGTCGGTCTGAGTGCCGTGCTCCAGCAGGCCTGTATACCACACATGGGTGGCGCCAAGCTCCTTTATCGACTTCAATATTTTGGTACTTATGGTATTGAGCTTGCCACAGCCGTTGCGCTCTATTGTGCCGTTTGGCACCGGATCCGGGCAATAGTTGGTAAAGAGTCTCGGGAGCAGCTGATAAATCACCGGCCTGAGCTTTTCGCCTCCATCTACCTTGTTTTTATATGCTGAATCTGACATTTTGAGATTATTTTTTGCAAAGGTAAGCAAAATATCTCGCTTTTTTAGTAACTTTGCGTCTAAGAGAAGGCCCCGGTGATTGCACTCAGGTTAACAGAGACCGGGCCGGTGTCGTTTTCAACAGTCAGATTTAAAGCAAAACAAAAGCAATGGGAAAACTCGACAGCATGATGAAATGGACTTCCTCACTGGGCCAAAGCGTGATGAGCCTTGTGAAGGTAGCCTTGTTGTCGAAGCGGCCTTCGAAGCTGCCCAAGGACACACCCGAAGAGCTTGTTATTCTCGCCAACGGCCCGTCGCTCAACGATACGGTGGAGCGGCATGCCGATTTTCTCGACGGCAAGGCTCTTTTGGCTGTTAACTTCTGCGCCACTTCGCCGATGTTTACCCGCCTGAGGCCTCAGTTTTATCTCATCGCCGACCCGTTGTTCTGGATAGTCGACGAGAAACGAGAGTCACTTTTCGGCTCTCTTGCCGAGAAGACCACCTGGCCCATACATTTCTTCATGCCCTCCAAGGCGCTGAAGGACAAACGGTGGAGACCCATCATAGAGCGCAACCCCTACATCACGCTGCACATCTACAACGCCGTACCCGTAGAAGGTTTCAAGGGGCTTTCCCACTGGCTCTTCCGCCACGGCTGGGGAGTGCCGCGTCCTCACAACGTGCTCATTCCATCGATTGCCCAGGCCCTGAGGATGCCTTTCAAGAAGATCTACCTCGCCGGCGCCGATCATTCATGGCTCCCCGAAATCACCGTCACAGACAACAACGAGGTGCTCATGCACCAGAAACATTTCTACGACCAGGGGAAGTCAAAAGCCGAGGGCGTGAAGCAGGAAAATCTCAATACCGCAAGGCTTCATACCATTCTTTTCCACATGTACACTGCGTTCAAGGCTTATTTCATACTTTCCGATTATGCCAAAAGTCTCGGAAAAGAGGTAATCAACATCACTCCCGGCAGCTATATCGACGCCTTCCCCAGGCTGAAACTCGATGCCGAAGCATCGGGCGACAGCGGTTCCGTCACATCCGGCGGCTCCGTTACTAAAAATAATCCTTAAGATGACAGACGACGCAATAATCATACAGGCACGCAGCGGTTCCACAAGAATGCCCGCCAAGATACTGCTTCCTTTCGACGGGGAGCAGACCATCCTCGACATCATGCTCGAGAAAATCAAGCGCGACAATCCCGGTTTGAGAGTCATCGTGGCCACGACAGTCAATTCCAACGACGATGTGATAGAGCGCAAGGCTATGGCACATGGCGTAGACTGCTTCCGCGGCAGCGAGGACGATGTGCTCTCGCGCTTTGTGGGAGCGGCGGATTATTTCGGCGCCGACCGCATAATCCGCGTCTGCTCCGACAATCCTTTCATGCAGACGGCCTCATTCGCCGAGCTTTTCCGCGCCTCAGACGCACATCCGGAGGCTGACTATGTGGCGTTTGCCTTTCCTGACGGACGGCCCACCATAAAGTCGCATCTCGGACTTTACGCCGAGCTGGTCAAAACAGATGCCCTGCGCCGCGCGATGAAGGCCACCGAGCCTGCCGAAGGACCCGGAGACAACACCATGCCCGAGGCCGAGCGAAAGCTTTACCGCGAGCACGTCACCATTTATCTCTACACCCATCCCGAGAGCTTCAAGCTTCGGTATCTGCCTCTGCCCAAAGAGCTTCAGAACCGTACCGACATCCGTCTGACACTCGACACGCCCTCCGATTTCAGCCTCCTTCAGGAGCTTTACAAAAAGCTTGAGGCATCATCGTCGCTCAATTCACTCCCCGCTTTGCTCGACCTGGTCGACAGCGACCCCGAATACGGTAAAATAATGAAAATCAACATAAACCAGAATTCAAAATGAAAAAGCACAACAATCACATATACATCATAGGCGAGATTGGTCAGAACCATAACGGCTCGACCGACATCGCCAAGCTGATTGTAGACCTTGTCGCACGTCCGGTACACGACGATGCCAGTGACATCGACCTCCAGCCCATGGACGCCGTGAAGATGACCAAGCGCGACCTCAGGGAGGAGCTTGCCGCATCACAGATGAACCGCATCTACGACTCTCCCAACTCATTCGGCCGCACCTACGGCGAACACCGCGCGGCCCTGGAACTCGACGACCAGGCCCATCTCGAGGTCTACAACCATGCCAAGTCGCTCGGCCTCGACGTCGTTGAAACTCTCTGCTCCAAAGGCTGTCTCTCGCTGCTCAAGCTTTTCACGCCCGACCGCCTCAAGGTAGCCAGCCGCGACCTCACCAACCTGCCCCTGCTCGCAGCCATGGCTGAGACCAAAATCCCCATCATCCTCTCAACGGGTATGGCAGGCAAAGAGGAACTTGACGCCGCCCTCGACGTGATAACACGATACCACAACGACATCTCGATACTCCACTGCGTAAGCCAGTACCCCACCCACCCCGACAATCTCAACCTCCGCTCCATCACCTATCTGCTGAAGAACTACGGTCAGTACACCATAGGATTCTCCGACCATACGATAGGCATCGCGGCACCGGCAGTTGCCGTGGGCATGGGCGCTAAAATCATAGAGAAACACATCACCATCGACCGCCACATGAAGGGCACCGACCAGAAAGGCTCGCTCGGCCCCGACGGCGTTAACCGCATGGTTCGCGACATCCGCATCACCGAGCGCTGGCTGGGCCGCGAGGACATTTACATCGATCCCGCCGTTGCCGCCTCGAAAGTGAAGCTCGAGCGCTCGATAGCCACCGCCCGTCCGCTCAAGGCCGGTCACGTCATCACCGAGGAGGACCTACATCTGCTCTCGCCCGGCGACGGCTTCAAATGGATTGAAAAAGACAAGGTGATAGGCCGCAAACTGCGCAACGACATCGTGGCCGACGAAATCATTTACCCCGACAATCTCGATTAACAACAACTTAAATATGGAGGACTGCATTATGTCGGTCCTTCCTTTTTAAATTATAATGAATCTCGAAGAACTCGCAGCCGGCGTTGGTCCGGACTTACTTCCCGCCCTGGTTATCACCGACATCGACGGTGTGATGACCGACGGAGGCATGTATTATACCGCCGAGGGCGATGTGATGAAACGTTTCTCGGTAAAAGACGGCTGGGGCGTGATTTTCCTGCGTCGCCTCGGCATCCCCATGGCCATCATGACCGGTGAGAACACTCAGATAGTAGCTCGCCGCGCCGAAAAGCTCAAGATCGACCGCTGCTACCTCGGAGTCAAGGACAAGCTTCAGCTCACCAAAGACTTATGCAAGGAATTAGGCATAGGGCCCGACCGCGTAGCTTTCATTGGTGACGATATCAACGACCTTAAACTGCTGCGTGAGGTGAAGTGGAGCGGCTGCCCCGTCAACACTCCGCAGTATATCAAAGACCAAGTAAGATACGTGGGCAAAGCGCATGGCGGCCACGGCGCTTTCCGCGAGTTTATCGAATCTATACTTTCCGACGCCGGTATTCTCGACAAGGTTATCGAGGCCTGCGCCGAATAACAGCGGGTTTATAGGCTCTATAGACCCTGTAAAACATCGCACTGAAATGACTGATAATATTATGATAGAGGCACTCCGCGACAAGGTTTTGGCCGGAGGCTCGCTCACCGACGAAGAGGCCTATTCTCTCGTTGACGCTCCCCGCAAGGCTCTGCGAGACGCCGCGACAGAAATCACACGCAAGTTCAACAGCCCCGACTTCGATTCCTGTTCCATTGTCAACGCCCGCTCGGGCCGTTGCTCGGAAAACTGCAAATGGTGCGCCCAGTCGGCACACTATCATACAAACTGCGAGGAATATCCACTCATCGACCACGACGAGTGCATCAACATGGCACGACACAATGCCTCCAAAGGCGTGAAACGTTTCTCTATGGTGGCCAGCGGCCGCAAGATGACCGGCGATGCGCTCAGGCATGTCTGCGCGCTGCTTAAGGAAGCGCATGAAGAGACCGGAATCCACACCTGCGCCTCGCTCGGGCTTATCGGGCCCGACGAACTTCAGCAACTTTGGAACGCCGGTGTAAACCGTTATCACTGCAACCTTGAGACTGCACCTTCATATTTCCCGCATCTCTGCACCACACATACCATGGAGCAGAAAATCGAGACCATCAAGGCTGCGAAAGCCATAGGCTTCCAGATTTGCTCCGGAGGGATCATAGGCATGGGCGAAACAGCTGCCCAGCGCGTGGAGCTCGCCCTCAAACTCCGTGAGGTGGAGCCTCAGTCAATTCCTATCAATGTGCTCTGCCCCATCCCCGGCACACCGCTCGAACACACAGCACCTATCTCAGAGGATGATATCATCGACACAGTGGCAATGTTCCGCTTCATCCATCCCAAAATCCAGCTCCGCTTTGCGGGAGGCCGCAAGCGTCTGAGCCGGGAGGCCCAGCTTGAGGTGATGAGAGTGGGAATGAACGGAGGCATCACCGGCGACCTGCTCACCACCGTAGGCTCCACCATCGACGACGACAAACGCCTCGCCTCAGACGCCGGATATAAATTCTAAAAACAAAATGTCAAAGTGCTCCTTGCTGCGGTTCGGCTTTACGGGCAAAGGCCTTAAAATGCGTAATGTGCAAATGCGCAATGCGTAATGAAGGGAAATGTCCTGCTCGCGGGGCAGCTGCCGCTTAGACAAGTGGCTTGCCAGCTGGCAATGCGTAATGAGAAATGCGCAATGCGCAATTGCCCGGGGGATCGGGGGATTCCTCAGGGGGCGAGTCGTTGTAGAGGACGGTTGGCGGTGGGAGGCCGAGGGTTTCGGCGACCGAGTCCCGGCTCAAGTCAGGAGGGGGTGGCGGGAAGTCGGCGTTGAAGCGGGAGATGTAGTATGGTGTGTTTTCGTTGCGCTTCGGCGTGCCGACGGAGTGGAATATCCAGGCACCACGCATGTATTCACTGCTGAAGATGGGTGCCAGGACG
>CAYZFL010000123.1:0-7452 GCA_964477785.1 uncultured Bacteroides sp. | reverse complement strand
ACCCTTTGTACGGGACTTACAGCAGCGGGTACTGTCACGGATTCACACCGTGTTACTATGGGCGACTCTTCGCCCTCATTTTTCCCCGCCGCAAAATTACAAATAAATTTTCATCCGGCAAAAAATTTCACACAGAGTTTTCCCTGTCAATTTCATATCAATTTTCTAATTTCAGGAAGGTTGTCAGTGATAAGATGCATAGGCTAAACTCCTGATTTAAAGGCAAAAGGCTGCAATGCTGCCTCTTAGACAAGCATTGCAACCTATATAAATTGCTGATTTTTAATCGCTTATGCGGATTTTATCAATCCTCAATAGCAGCCTGCGCCACTGCCGTTTTCTTCATCTTGTCAACCACTTACGAGGCCGGTGTAAGCCAGCAGTAAGCGGAGGTTTTTGAAGGTATCGGCGGCTGATTGAGGTTAGTTCTCAATCGCGGCTTGGGCCGCTGCCATTTTTCCCTTATCTCAGGCACTTACAGTGTCAGTGTAAGCGTAGAGTAAGCAAAAGATGCGAAGAATAAACTTAGCTTAATATATATAATAAGGAGGGGTTAACACAAGTGCGCAATGCGTGTTTACACTAACTTAGCTGTGGTCAACATCTCTTTCTTTAGATTTTGTTATTTAGTTTTTAATAAGTTAATTATCTCGTCTTTGTCTTGCAGATTGGATTTCAACTGCTCGACACTATCTTTCAGTCCGGCTATTTGGTCGCGCAAGTCGGCTTCTGTCGAAGCGGCTCCGTCCAATTTCACCTTATAGACTTCAAGCTGGGTCAGTATGGCGGTGTCGCCGACATTGTTGTGGGCGTCACCGTCTCCGAGCGCAACGGCCGCCAAGTAGGCGTTAACGTTGGTCGGAAACTGGCAGAACAGGGCGAAGAAATTGTAGCTAAGCGCACGGCAAATCCTTACAAGTTTCTTCGTCTCAATCGTATCTCTTTCAAAAATACGATTGACATGCTGCTGAGGTACACCTATCAGACGACCAAATTCTGTCTTGGTCATCTTCAGTTCGTCAAGGCGTTCTTTGATGGCCTTTCCGATATGCACCTCTCTCAATTCAACGTTTATCATTAAACATTAAACAGCGAATTATTCTTAAAACGACACACAAATTTTGTTTGGATAAACATTAAATGTTTACTTTGCGTTCTAAAAATAGCGTTAATACTCTGATGCAAAGTTAGTCATTAATCATTAAACAAACAAATAAAACGACACAAAAATGACTGAATCCACTCAAAAAATCCGCCCTACACTGTTCGAGATGGCGGTTGGGGCCACGGTAACGTTCCCCATTTCTCGGCTAAAAAGTGTTCGTACACAAGCCTCTGAACTTGGTATCATGTACGACCGTCAGTACACAACCAAAACTAACAGGGCCATGAGGACTATCGAAGTAAAAAGAATCGGTTAAACTTTCCGACTATGGCTTTTCTTCAATTTCTCGACCACCTAATCCCTTACGACACCTTCCTCAACGATGTTGCGGCAAGGGTCGTAAGGATGCTGAAAACCGACAAGGACGACCCGGAATTTGTTAGCCAAAGAAAGGCTTATGAGATGTTTGGCCGTCGCAATGTCGAGCGCTGGAGAAAACAGGGAAAGGTTGAGCCGTGTAAGCGACCCGGTCGCGTAGAATACCGCACCGCAGACCTGCGCCTTCTCCAGCGAGTAAAACAGGACTATTTCAAACCGACAGACTGAGATGCATAACAACAATATCAAATATCGGGAGGCGGCTCAACTGACCGCCTACCTTAACACTCTTGACCGTCGCAACCGGGCAAACTTTATCAAATGGGTTGCCGATGAATGTGACGTTACAAGACCAGTAGTTTACAGTTGGCGCTATATGTGCTCGCGTATTCCAGAATACGCCAAAGACATCATCGAGAAATGCGCCGGAAAAGTAATATTCACCGAAGAAACCGACGCCGCCGATGACACGCCCTAAACCTGATGTTGACCTCGACCGCAGGTATTCCGTTAAGGAAATCTGCGGACTTTTGAATATTTGCCGAGACACCCTCGCCAAATACACAAAGCTCAACATAATAATACCAATCCGCATTTCGAGCCGCGAAATATACTACCTCGGTTCAGAAGTTATTATCCTATGGGAGGCATTAACGAAAAGGAGGACTGACAATGATTGAAGACTCAACAATCCGACAAGTCCACGACCGAGTCGATATCGTGGACGTCGTTTCGCGTTTTAACGTGACCCTGACCCGTAAAGGCGCTCACTTTGTCGGGCTTTGCCCTTTTCATAGTGAGAAAACCGGCTCATTCATTGTCAGTCCGAGCCGCAACACTTACCACTGCTTCGGTTGCGGCGCTCACGGTGACGGCATAGATTTCGTGATGAAGCTCGACAACAGAACTTATCCCGAAGCCATCGAATACCTCGCCAATATGTACGGCATTCAGGTTCTCCACAACGAAAAGCGTGTTACTGACGAGCAAAGAGAGGCGGCACGACAACGCGAGGCTATGCTTATAGCCGTCGCCCGTATTCAGGAATACTTTGTCGAACAGCTTGCCGTCAATACTCCGGAAGCGGAAAAGGCTCGTCAGTATGCCTACGGACGTTGGGGCGAGGAATACTGTAAGGAAGTCGGCATAGGCTACTGTCCTGCGGACTGGGACAATATGCCCGACTATTGCCGGAATAATTGCCTTGACGAACACGCCCTTCAGGAGGTCGGTATTCTTCGCTTCTCCGAGAAGTCGAAGAAGTTCTATACAATATTCCGTGAGAGGGTAACAATCCCCATTACAGACAAATTCGGTCGCATCATAGGTTTTACAGCCCGATATATCGGCGATGAACCCGATGCTCCCAAGTATATAAATTCTTCGGACTCTCCGCTTTTCAAAAAGGGAGAGGTCGTTTTCGGACTGAGAAACGCACAGCGACAGGCTTCAAAAGCCGGCCGCTTCGTTATTGTCGAGGGTGCCCCCGATGTCCTCAAACTGCAATCCGATGCCGTGGGGCTGACCGAAACGGTCGCAACCCTCGGCACAGCTTGGAGCGAGGTGCAGTTTAAGCAACTGCAACGTTACACTCCTTCGCTGGTCTTTCTCCCCGACGCGGATCCGCCGAAAGACGGCGAGCCTTTCGGGGCCGGTGTTAAAGCAGTCATGCGCAACGGCCTTACAGCACTCCGCATGGGTTTTGATGTCAGCGTCCGCGAAATTCCTTTCGATATTGAGTACATCTATGGCCCCATTACTGATGAAGAACTCGAAGCTGCCAAAGCAGAACTTCTCGAACTGAAACGCGATGAAGCCAAGAAAGCCGGTGTCAGACCGAAAGACCGGGCCGCTCTCGAACTCACAGAAGATGAGATCGAGGCTATCCCCAGGCAGAAAGTTGTTGATGAAATTCTGAAAAAGAACGACCCCGACAGTTACATCACAGGCCCTGACATCTTCAACACTCTTGAAGATGTGCATTTTGCCGTATGGTACGGACTCAAACTGCTCGGCACCTGCCTCACTGACTCCGACCGCGTCAAAGCCCTTAACGAGATATGCCGGGACGTGCTCGTGCATATCTCTGATGAAACAATGCTGAACCGCTGCCTCGAACCGCTTGCCAAAGTTTTCGGCAAGCTAAAACTATGGCGAGACGCCCTGCAACGCTCGCAGGGCGAAATACGCCGCGAAAAGGAGCGCAAGGCCAAAGAGTCAATGTCGGCAGAGCAAGCCGCCATGAGGGAACTCGGTATCATTGTCAAGAACGGATGCTATTGCTCCTATGACAAGGAGGGAGACCTTGAACGGTGGAGCAACTTCACCATGCAGCCGTTGTTCCACATCATCGACGGAGACAATGCAATCCGTATCTTCCGGCTCAAAAACGAGCGCGGTACGGTTAAGGAACTGGAGCTGAGACAAGAGGAACTTGTCTCGCTCAACCGCTTCAAACAGCGCATCGAGTCCCTGGGATTCTTTTCGTTCAAGGGCGATGCCATCAAACTCGACAATCTCAAGGAATACCTGTACTCAATAACCGACAGCGCAGTTCAGCTCTCCAAGATGGGCTGGAACAGTGCCGAGGAATTGTATGCTTTCGGTGACGGCATATTCGCAGACAACGTGCTTTACGAGGTCAACGACCTCGGCATCGTCAAAATTGGCGACCGCACGTTCTATCTTCCGGCCTTCTCGAAGATGCACCTCGATCAGCGCGACGCCTACCAGTTCGAGCGCAGCTTCTCTTGCCGCGAGCACGGCGAAGTGACGCTATACGAGTATGTCCGCCGTATGGTTCAGGTATTCGGCGACAATGCAAAGGTAGGCTTCGCTTTCGTCCTTGCCACGCTCTTTCTTGACGTCATCAAGCAGACGTCAAAACGCCTCGCCTTGCTGAATATATTCGGTCGCAAGGGCACCGGCAAAACGGAGCTTGGCACGGCCCTGATGTCGTTCTTTGTCCGGCTCAACGACCCACCCTCGCTCGCCACTACTTCGATGGCATCGCTCAACGAAATGCTGTCGTGCGCCGAAAACAACCTGGTGCATCTCGACGAGTACAAGAACGAGCTTGACTTCCGCAAGATAGAACTTCTCAAACAGATATGGGGCGGCAGCGGTCAGACCAAGAAGAATATGGACGGTGACAAAAAGGTGCAGCGCACCTTTGTTCGTTCAGGGGTTATTCTCACCGGTCAGGACGCTCCGACCCGTGATGACGCCCTTTTCTCTCGCGTCATTCACCTTGCCTACTCGGAAGTGACTTTTTCAAAGGAGGCTAAACGCAATTTCGAGGAATTTCAAGCCATAAGCGCCCGTGGTGCAGTTCACCTTACAGTACAACTGCTGAAACTTCGCAAGCTGTTTGAGACCGACTATGCAACGCACTACGCGGTCTGCAAGCGTCAGCTTGTGGCCGCTCTCGCCGAGGACAGCGTCGAGGACCGCTTGCTCAACAACTGGCTTGCTCCGTTGGCCGCATTTCATACAGTACAGACTTCGCTCGAACTTCCGTTTGAGTACACAGACCTGTTCAACATCTGCGTCGGTGGCATACGCCGTCAGAACGAACAGTTGAAGAAGAACAGCGATATTGCCGTGTTCTGGTCTATGCTCGACTCCAACCATATGCAGGGCCGTATTGTCGCCAAGGCTCACTTCGCCATTAAGAAATTGTCGCAGTTCAAGCGCAACAACGGCGAGACCATCGACTTCGGACGTGACAAAACTATCCTCTTTCTCAACTATCAGAATGTTGTAAACGCCCTGGGGCAGCGTGTTAACGGCTCCAACGTCATCGGCAAGCTCGACACCGTCTCGCTTGAATCCTACCTGCGGACGCACCCGGCGTTCCTCGGCACTCGTCAGCACCGCTTCCAAGTGCTTCTACCCAATGGAACGCCCGATTATACTTTCGAGAACCGCGACGGCAAAAGTATCCGCAGGGTCAAAGAGGTACGCCCTATGGCTTTCGTTTTCGATTATGAACTACTCAAAGAGAGTTACGAAATTAACCTCGAAACTATCGAGAGAGCCGAAAATGAACTGACGGAGGACGATATGGAGCCGGAGGCCAAACCTGACACGGTGCAAGGCTCCGCAGTGAAACAGCCGGGGATCTTCGACAACGAAGATGACGGTATGCCGTTTTAATACCTCGCATTTTTCCGTCAGGAGATTATCAACGACTGAATTTTCGATGGTAATCTCCTTTTTTCTTGTAGCGTGGCACAGACAAATTAGACAACGTAGCCAACTTTGACAATCAGCAATTTAGGCACATTTTCCAATAGCCGCAGCCTTGACACGGTCAGACAACGAGCCGCATTCTTCGGATTTCATAGCCAAAAATAGCCGACGAAAGACAAAGGGACAGGCCCTTATATATCTATATTTTTTGTCTGACAAAATATATCTATCTATATAATAGGCTGTTGCGGCTAATTATGGCGCTATTGTCTGCCTCGCTTTTTTCGCTTACCTGCAAGTATCCTCACATGTGCGCGATGCAAAACCATTATTCTTTTCTTGATTATTTTGGGCTTTGCGACGTTGCCGATTATCGACAACGCCAAACCCAAAATCCGAGGTTAATACGCTGATTTTCGGTAACTTTGTATATAATACAAAGCCGACATGAACCTGTATATCCCACTCGAAGACTACCTCGCCGACTGGTTCGTTCACGACCAGGGCGGCAACAATCCCGTCCATCTCACCCGTGGCTCGATTGAGTCGGGTCTGCTCGAACAGTTCTTGCAGACACCGCCGGAGGGATATGTGCCCGATACGGGAGGCGAAGGCAAGCTCGCTATCGTGATACCGAACTTCCGCTACAAGTCGCCGGAGCATTATTTCTATCTGCCCCCGAAAGCGACCGACGCCTTCATCGCCTGTCTGCGCCAACGCTTCGACATTATCATGTGGCAGTCGCTTCATCGCTTCTCGTCGGTGTTCCAACGCCAGGACCACCTTATCTACGCCTTCATGGAGAAGTACGGCATCGCCATGACCGAGAAGAACTGGAACGCCATCGCCAAACGCTATCAGCGTAAACGCGATTATTACTTGATGAACGAGCGCCGCAAGAAAATGAAGAAAAATCGCACTGATTTCGGCAAGTGAAATTATGACATGATACGCTTGATACGTTTATGAGAACTTCGATACAGATACTCCCCGGAATTAAGGCCATCGGCTGGGTTGACTGCCGCCGCTTGCCGGCCAATGTTGCACTCTCGGCAATCTGCGGTATGCAGGTCGTTGTCCTTACGGAAATTCACCCGATAGCCTTCTTCGACGAGCCGACCTGCCAGTGCAAGACCAAGAAGGACGGCGGCGGGTACGAGGACACCGCCACCTTGAAGTTCCTTACAGATAAGAAACTTCCCCGTGGGGCTTGCCACGGCTTTGTCGTTACCGATGTCAACGACAAATCCTATCTGCTCGGCTCGCTCGAATCTCCGCACCCGACAGTCGAGAGCGAGAGGCGCACAGGCATACCGTCGGGCGATGCCGCCGGATATGAATACGAAATAAGACACGTCGCCATAAAATCTATGGTGCCGTGCGTGATATAAACTTTGCATCTCCAACCATCTTCCCAATTAGGTCACACAGATTTTGAAGTTAAGGTAGCCGCTTGCGCGTGAGGCGTAGGCGGTTTTTTCATAGGTAGGTCGAGCCTTCCCTTTCGGAAAAAGCCATTATAGCGGTTGTTGAGAGGGAGGGGTCGGATTATGCGGAACTTGTTGGCGCTTATCCATCGGGTAGCCATAAACAGCGCGGCTCCGTGGTCGGGCGGTCAAGGTCGCCCACTTTCGTAGCGGTCGCCGATGATGTGCGGGGAACCGCGAAGCAGGACGAAGTCAAACTGTCCCACGCTTTGCAGTAGCCCTACGGGTGCCGAGATCGTCAGGAACTCCGTCATCGGTTGACGGCATCCTCACCGCGCAGTCGCACGA
>CAYZFL010000122.1:0-7510 GCA_964477785.1 uncultured Bacteroides sp. | reverse complement strand
TGGTAAACATCAGCGTGGGGTCGTCTTTAATCACCATCGGAGCGGAGGGTACGATATGGTGGCCCCTGCTCTCGAAAAAGTCTTTGAAAGATTGGCGTATCTCTTTTGCTGTGAGCATATTGTATAGGTTTTGTTTGTGTTCCTTGTAAAGCCCGGCTGTAAATCGCCGAGCTGCTTTCAAAAGCGTATGTTCCAACTTGCAAAGTTACAAAAAAAAACTATACCCGCCAATTTCAAATTTTCACATAAAAGGCTCCGGCGGTTTCATGACTTATGCACAAGGTTAAACAGCAGATTTTGCTTGAGCCATCGCATACCTGCCTGAACAACTTATGGCCGGGACCTGAAACCCGATATATTTTCGCATAATGTCGGCAAAGCTGTCATTTGTCGGCTATAGGCCTTACTGGTAGTCCGTATGAGTTGCTTGAAGGAGTGAAACAACTCATTTTAATGTTACTGGTGGAGTAAGCGTTGCCTCTGGTTATTTTATCAATTGCGAATATCAACAGCTGATAGGCGTTATAATCCTCTTTTTTGACAATTGTGGCCGATGATACAAACGACAGCATTTTGAATGCGGGCATAGATATTTGATAGAAATTTTCATGATTGACTTCCGGAGCCGAACCGATTGGCTCAACGGTTTTCCACTCGTTGTTGCGCAGGGCATAGTTGCGCACGCCTGTAATCGGGAATGTGATTGTATGATTGTTATACGTCATTGTCCAGGCATTTTTTTGAAAATACAAAGACGATGTCGGCGCAAGTCCGAGGTACCTTTTGTTTGATGAGGATGCTTTGGCGATTCCTCGGAAAGCATCTATGGGTGGAATCTTGAATTTCGGGGGACACGGATCGTAAACCGATTTCACGACAACCGTGTTACGCACCAGATATTCGGCCCTTTTTGCAGTTTTAATGGTGCCACTGCTGCTAAATACCGAGTCATATTCGAAACCGGGCTTTGTCGCCCCTGCATTCCAGGCATTGAACATTATATGGGTAGTATCGTTCAGATAATCTACCTGATAGTGTGCATACGGTTTGTGCCAGTGATTGCGATAATTGAAATCCGGTTCGGTCTCGCCCGCAATTGTACCGTCTTTAGAACGTGAGTTGGTGACAAACATATATGGATGCTGGATGGAGTAGCCTATTGTCACCCCGTTCGATGCATAATGGCTTTTATCTATGCCATCGCCCGGGTTTTTGCAGAAGGAGTAGTTGAAACCATCCTGATTATATTGATTGAATACCTGCTTGTTCTCCATGGTAAACTCGTTAGCGTCTGGAGAAGAACCCTTTTTCTTATATTTATAATTAGGTGTATAGTCATTGTAGATTCCGCCGAGCATAGGATCCTTTCTGCCCCACTGGTAATACGTGTTGTCTCCTGCGTCGGAGCCTCTGAATGTCATCTGTGTGAAAGTTCCCGGTATGTTCAGGGGCCCTGCGGTACCGCCGCCATAGGCAGACATATCGATAAAAGCCCGGAGGCTGAATGTCCTTGCCTCGTTATGGTCATGGGAGTCACACCAGCCGAGGTTGTACGGGGCAAATTCATAGTCTTTTATAAATGTTTTGACGTCGTTATCGTCATAATAAGTTTTTGAAATGTAGTGCTGGCTCGGGTCGTAGAATGCAGTCTTGTAAGGTGTCACCCATATATGCCAGCTCCAGAGTATTTTCCTGTCGGAGGTATTGTCTCTTACCGCCACCAGGGCATTGCCCTGCGCAAGGGTGTGCTTGCGGATACGGAACACCAGATTTCCATTTTTGACCTTCACGCTGGCCGAATCAATCAGATCGGGTGCGTCCTGCCAGCAGAGCACGGCGTCTCCCACTCCGGTTATTTCCCCACCGGCAGGAATTGCGGTGTCATCGTGCTTAGGGAAATATATAAAACCGTCGGGATTGTTTGCCGGCAAAGTCACATAGCCATTGCCGTATACAAGCGGAAGCGAATAATATCCGGCCTTGTCTACCAGATAGCAGTTGGCCGTTTCTCCATATTCTTCCGACAGGGAGTGCGGGCTGCTCTCCGAACCTACTGAGTCTGTTGAAAAGCCTTTGTTCATCGTTGCATAAGCCGGTTGCGGCGCTATTGTGAGCAATCCGTGAGAATCAGTTGTGCAGGAATCCCACTTCTCGTTGCCCAAACTATACTCAAACCTCACTCCGGCAGCCGGAATATCAATGGTTTCCGGTGCCACGCCATCCTGAGTAATCTCAGCCGTGGCTTTATATGTTGCGTCATACCACACGCCCGAATATGGAATGATGTCACATTTGGGACTGTCGGCTGTCGCTCCTTTCTTGTCAAGTTTCAATTTGGGAATGATGTGGATGCTCGACTGTGAAACCGAATAGGTCACAATCTTGCCCGCCTCCCAGGTTTTCCCCGGGCCCAATTTGCCGCTAAGGGTGCGTTTTGTGCCTGTCGCCTCGTCGGTAAATTCTATTGTCATGCTTGCGTCTTCGGTAAGTTCCTGAGGAAGGAGCATGAACGTAAGGTTGTCGGTATCTGTGCCGGCTATCGCGGTGCCTTCTTCAACGTGTATCTCTTTTCCGTGGTCTTTGTCGGCCGACAGCTTTGTATTGGGGGTGATGGTATAGGATGCGTCGCGGTCGCCTATGGGTTCCCATTTGCTGTCGCCTATCACCTGCCTGCCCTTGCCGTAGACTCCCCCGATTGTCACCTTGGTGATTTCTCCTGCAAGCATGTCCTTGCCGCATTTTATTTGCACCGCGGTAAGCGCGTGCCCGAAACGAAGTTCCACAATCCCGTTATTGAGGCCGCCGTCTGTTCCGGGGGTTACATTGGTAAATACAGTCATCAGGTCGATCTGCTTCGTCACATCCGCCGGCACCTCATATGTAAGCGTAGGCGATCCTTTATAATCCCTGTCGCTCAAATCAAGCGAGCCGCCGGTTTCGAGTTTGTCGAAGTCCTCCACCGCAGGAGCGAATGCATAAAACCGCACTTTACCTCCGGAAGGCCAGAACAGAGGATTGCTTCCTTCAGAGGGCTTGCCAGTGGTGGTGCTGTAATAAAGGTTATGGGCGAAGTTGGCTGTCCAGTAGTTTTCCTGATATTCGCCGGTATAGCAGATGGCGCTTAACGAAAACCTGGAATATCTTTCCTGAAAAGCTAATTTGTCCTTCACCGGCGTGCCCCGGGAGAGGCCGGACTTATCAGGGGCCGGATTGTCGGCCACGACCGTATGCAGATACAGCTTAGTGTCGCCCCCCTCCAGTGCCTGCACGGAGGTGCAGTGCGTGGCGGGCTCATTTTCGTCTATCGACATTCCGTTGTGCCAGGTGTCGGGAGCGCTGAGGGTGAAATGTATTTGCCGCCCTTCTATACTTTTATATCCGAAATCGTCTTCACAGGCAGTAGGCAGCGCAAAAACGGCTGCGGCGCCCAATGCGGAAATGAAATATCGGGAGATGCTGTATTTTGCATTCATGATTTGCTTGACTGTTTTAGTTCCTTAAAGTCCGGACCTTCGAAATTGTAGGTCGACCGGCTGGCGTGCTGTTGAATCGCATTATAGAAACCGGTGGATATGCCAGGAATCCATATTCTCCAAATAGTTTGGATGAAGAAAAAGAGGGTGTGCCGGAATGTCGGCGCGGGATTCCGGCACACCCTCTTTTATTTTTCAATCTTTGGCTTTTATCTCCTCATTTTTAATCGAGGGGAATCTCATTGCCGTTAGTCCATTTGTTTTCATCCCAGCCGGATACTTCCACGCTGAATTTGATGGGTTCGTCGAGTACGGGCTCACCTACATTTTTGCCTGAGGCACGGCTTATGATACTCAGCACCGTGTTGGTTCCCCAATTGGTGGTGAAGTTCTTGTTTTTGGGTAGCAGGCTATTGAAGAAGTTAGTGTTTTCGGGGGGATAATTGCCGGCTCCGGAAACAGCGCCGCACATGTCGAGCGTGATTTTGTATTTCTTGCCCATCTCGAAAGTCGTCCCTATGGGAACGCATACAAAACCATATTCCGCCTCGTTAAATTTATTGGTGGTGTTTACCGGGAACAGCTGGTGATAGTGATTTTCGCCATTAACGGCTATGTCATCATCCTTATCGCCGTTGTGTTGTGTTCCCGAATGCTTAAGCTCAACACGGCAGAGCAGCAGTATATAGGCCTGCTCTTTATTGTCTCCGGTTATAGCTTTTTTGTCCCATTCCTTAATTTCCTGCGGTATAAGCATCAGGGTGCCGTTGGTCTGCAGAAGATTTTGTTCGGTGTTTTTGTCTTCAAGTACCAGAGGAGTATTATAATACGAGCCGTAGGCCGACATGTCTCCGCTCTTGAATGACAGACTTTCACTTTCCCAGCCTAAAGAATGAGTAGCAGTTTTTGTATCCATAACCCATGAAAATCCGGACTTCAATGTGCCTTTGTCTTTGGTGTTTACAATCCAGGCGCCTTTGATGCGGACGATGCGGTGGTCTTGAATATCTTTATCTTTCGATTTTGCGAAGATGCCGATCTGCGACAAAACATGATTGAATTTTAGACCGACGGTCGATGTTCTCTTTTCCTGTTTGAAAGCGGTGAGGAAATCCACCTGATTTGCGCCGTCGGCATATATGCCGCCGGCCGGAACTTCGTCTGTATTCAAATTTGCCCTTGCAAGCGTAAAATCTGTTACTTGCAGGGTTTTGTTGTCCTCACTGAAGCTGAACGTGCCGGTTGGAAGCACGGGGCTTTTTTCAGTGCCGTTGACCTGCGAGCAAGTCCAGGCCCAGAAAAGGGCATCGTCAATCGACGAAGGCCAGTATACCTTCCTCTCAAGCTCCCAGATGCCTTTGCCGTCGGTAATATCTCCTTTTCTGCTCACCAGTTCTCCGCCGGAAGAGGAACCGATAAGAAAGTTCGAGTAGACATCACCGTGAGGATGTATGCCCTTTGCCACTACATTGAAGTCACCGAGATTTGTGATATTCGTCTCCGTGGCGCGCGAATTCCCCACGGCGATACTGAACGACAAAGCATTACCCTGAGGATCGGGGTTCACCTCAATAGCCTCTTCGCTGGAGCAGGATGCCATCATTGCGGCAATCGCTGCTAAAGAAATTAATTTAGATTTCATGTATTCGGGTGCTAATATTAATAAAGGATTAAATATTTAATTATGCTCACATCGTAATGGGCTGGTCTATGATTTCGCCCCAGTCGTTCACTCCCGGAGTCATGCCCGAGCTGGATACAGGAAGCTTAAGGCCGGGGATTTTTATTAGGATATGCCGCCGACCTTCCTGCTCTCTGATCTGGCCGGTAACATCTATGTCGTAATAATACTTATATGAAGTATAAATCCTGAGTTTGTGTTCTCCGCTAAGTCCAAACAGCACCATTGAGCCATGGAGCGAGTCGGGGCCGGTCTTTTCAAATGCGAACGGCACCGCCACCCGTGTATCGGTCGGGGTCATGCTTCCGGCATGGTAGCTTTCAGACGCTCCGGTAAGCACGCCGCTCACCGTTACCTCCGATGTGAGGTTCTCGACATTAGTTATCTCTACATCGCATACAACCGACATTTCGGCGGGACGGAACACAACCCGGTGGTGTATATTGCTGTCTTTTATTACCTCAAGTCTTTCGGGCAAGGTATGTGCGTAGAGAGTGCTGGCCTGAGATCTTACGGCCAGACCCCCACCGTCGGGCAGCGGCGCGTTGTCATCGCGGTTCATGGCCGAAAGCACGCTCACATCATAGGTGGTGATTTCATAATTGTCTATGCCGGAGCCCCGCTCGGTATTAAATTCCGTACTACCGTTATGGCATACCATATGGTAGCTACCCTCAGGCACCCTGACTTCAGTGTCGAAACTCACTCTTGAAGAGTTGCCTCCGCCCAAAAGCTCGAAGCGAAGCCCCTGCGAACCGTCGGTGGGGAAAAACCACACGACCATGGTCTTCGGCCGGGCTTCGGGGGCGAGCGACCAGTCAAACTCTATACTTACGGCCACCTTGTGGGAATGGTCATAGCACAGCTCCCTGCCATCGCAGCCGGTAATAAGCATTGAGGCAAGTATTGCGGTAAACATCCCTGCGATAAGACGCACAAGCAAAGAGAAGCGACGTATCATCTGCCGGTTCCTCCTTTCTTTGCACCATTGGGGCCGTTTCCGAGCACCCACACCAGCGAGACGCCCGCACGGGTGGGCCCGAACCACGACTGTCTGTGGGTAGAAATCCAAACATCATGATCGTCGATGGGCCTGTGACGCATGTATTTGCCCCACATATACCCTAAGCCTATGCTGAAGGCCAGATCGAAATGCCTTGAAAGCGGATACGAGAACGTATAGGATATTCCGGCAGAATAGTTATACTTGTCGGACAGAAAGCCTCTGTGTTTCACTCCCCGCTGTATATCGTAATATATCATGGACGCATACACGCCTACATGATGGCCCGAAAAAAAACCATCGAATTCTCCGCCGTCGCCGATGCGCCACGACAAGTCGAAATGTCCGCCGTATATTCTGTAATAATGATGTTTGCTGTCGTTGAGCCATGTGCCCATCCAGTCGGCTCCGAGCATAAGCCGGTCTGTAACCATGGCAGAGAGGCCTATGTTGGGCACCAGCATCAGGTCATAGAGGCCGTTTGTCCTCAGGGCAAGCGGGAAAGGTAATTTGAAACCGGAAGAACGATTGTCTTGAACAGGCATGGATTCTGGCGCGTCTGATTTCATGGAGCCGCTGCAGATATCTTCATGTTTCTGCGTCTGCTGATTTTCCGCTTCAGCTTCATTTATTAGTTTGTCACACTTCACGGCCGGGTCTGCAGCTTTCTCTCCGGCACCCCTAATATCCGCTGCCCTGCTGCAGGTATCCGAGGCTATCGTTTCCTGAGATTCAGTTCGGTTTATTACCATTCTCACGGTCACTAAATCTCCCCGGTTTGCATGATTGCGGGTTATGAAGTGTTCTTCTTTCACTCCTTTTCTGACTATAAGCTCAGACTTTACACGGTTTGAGCGTATTTTAGCAACGGCGAGACATTTTCCAACAGTCTTTTCTGAATTGCAGTACCCGTCGACATACATCACGATGCGGCCCGCATGTATTTCATCTTGGAGACTGTCGACACAGGCCAGCATGGCATTAAGTTCCCGGTCGTTGTCGAACGTCGGCACATAAAACATATCCCTGACATGACAGAAACGGAAAGTGTAAATAGTATCCGATTTCTCGTGTGCCATTGACGGGAACACCGACACTATCAGAGTCAGTATTGTTACTATGCATCTTAATCTGTTCATACTCACAATGCTACCTATGTAAGTTTGACGTAAATCAAGTGGTTGTATTTTGTTGTCTGCGATAATGGTTTTTCAGGGAAGAAGTAATAGTGCAAAAATATTCCGGGATATTTTCTTCCTAAACGCAAAATTACTTAAAATTCTCTAATAAAAAATATGCACTAGTGTCTCTTAAAATCTGTTAATAAGAAATTGTTAAACTCTGTATTCATGC
>CAYZFL010000121.1:0-7694 GCA_964477785.1 uncultured Bacteroides sp. | reverse complement strand
CTCAACGAGCGTAGGCGAGTTAATCGCTAACTCTTGCTTCGCAAGCGACCTCGTCGATAACATACAGCGAACTTCGGCACCAACTTTTCGTTGGATCGAAGCTCGCTTTTTCTATGTGGTACCGTTCCGGCAATAGTGACTTATTCTTTGCGGAGCAAAGCGACAAGTCGATTACACAGAGATAGGTCTTTACCGTGCTTTATGCCCTTTGAGGGGGATTTTACCTACTTAACTCTGAACCATTTGTTTCATCAACTCGTTCCGGGGCGATTTGCCTCATTCATAAATTGATTTTAGAGGTATTCGGCGATTGCGTTGCAATTCATTTTCTGCGTTTCCTCAGCTGGGCGTCCCATTGTTGATGTTCCGCGTTCGCCTTGGTGATTAGTTCTTGGCCGTGCCAAGCGTTACGCGATTAAACGGCGTAGATGTGTATTCGTGCTTGCGATAGACGTGCATCGGGTCAGACCTCCGGGCGCAACGGACACCGCAGTTGCTTCACCCGAACAGGGGCGCTCTCCGAGGTTTCTTGCTTCGCAAGCGGCAAGCCGGTGAGGGGTCGTTCCATAGCGGGCGCAGGAAATATTTAACGGTACACCCATACTACGGAGGACGTTAAGCGGGATAATTTAGAGCTTAATCTCGATTAATCGGGAAGGTAGTGGCAGGAAATTACCGATTGTAGTCCGGAGTCGTGATGTAGGGGCTGTTCCTGCGGCCAGACCGCCATTGAAAAGGGCCACGCCATCTGTTGTGGCGCGGCCCTTGTGGGAATTATTCACTATTAATCAATAACTAATTAGCAGGTTTTAATTGGCAATCAGTTGATTTTGTGGAGGATGTCGAGGAGTTTTTCTCCGAGGCCTATGGTGTAGCCCTGTATCACGAAGACTACACGGTTGAAGGTGTCGGCGATGACAAATACCGGCATTGCCTTGTCGTCGATCTTGAGGCTTTCGACAAGCTGTTTTAGGGCTTTGCCGTCGATATCGGTGCCGAGAGTGAGCTTTTCAGGCATCTTCTTGTCGGCCACTGCGTTTTTGAGCAGAGGAAGATCTGAAGGATTCTCGACGAGCATAAGCATCGGACGTCCTGCGGCTGTGAGGCCTTCGGCTGCGGCGGCTATGTCGTTGAAAGCGTGTACCGAGGGCTCCTGCAGAGGAGAAACGAGGCCAAGCACATAATATCCGCGGCCGGTCTGCGAGAGGATTGAGCGGGGAGCGGATTCACCCTCGGGCAGGAAGAGGGTCTCGGCATCAAGACCGCCGATAACCTGAACGGCGGTAGAATCCTGACGGAGCGTCATTGTGACGTTGGTCTGCTCTCCGTCCTTGATTTCAAACTCGGTGACTCTTGCGAGCACTCCGCCGTTGGCCAGACGCTGGCCGGTGACGAGCATGTAATTGCCGCAGTCAAGCTTATATGGCTCCGAGAAAAGCTTGCTCCATGGCGCCATATCGTCGAACCCGAGCTGCATGGGTTCGCCGTCGGTGATCTTCGAGATTGAGAAATGGCTGTAATATTTGGGATCGTCGATGCGCGACTCACATACATAGTCGAGTTTAAGAGTGCCTTTGCAGGACGAAACGGCTGTTTCGGGAGCCGACTTGCCGAGGTTGACATCGACCCATTCACCGTCGGCACCAAGCCATTGGGTTTTGTTGCTCACGGGGTCGATTCTTGCAGGAATGCCGAAAGAACGGGCGCCGGCGACGAAGAATATCTCGCGTGAACGCTGATTTGCCTTACCTGTGGCAAGAACTGCCCCGGGCGACATTCTCACGGTTGCGGGATACCAGTCGGGCACGAGCGTAATATTGTCCTTAACCCATTTAAGCCACAACTCGGGATCGGCCTTGAACTTGGCGCCGTTGCCGAATTTGTGGTTGAAAACTTTGTGGAAAGCCGTAAGCGACTCCTGATCGACGCGGGGATTAAGCACGTATGCGGCATAAACGGCATCGGCCGGGTCACCTGCCGGAGCCAGCATGGCATCGTCAAGAATCTCGACAGGCACGTCACTGCGGTCTTTCACGGCGATAACCTCGAGCAGGCACAGAGCCTTGGCGCGACGGTCGACAGACTGGGCGAAGAGGAACTCATAAAGGGGCATCCAGTTGCCACGGGCGTCCTTCATCACTTTGGAGAGTCTGCCTGAGTCGACTGAAAGCTTCTTTGCCATCTCGGTTATTTCGGCATCGGAGGCAAAAGTAGACTCATAAGCCTTGCGGATAGAGTCTTCCTGCAGTTTGCGGCGGTTGTTGAAGTCGATCTGCTCCTGAGTGAGCTTTGGCATATTGTCGGTACCGGCAGGCGGGATGATATCGAGGTCAATGGATTTTGAATTTCCGAAGCCATTGAGCGTGACCTTCACGTTGCGGTCTTTGCCAACGGCAGCTTTAGTAAAACCGAAATTCATGCCGTCAGTGGCCCACACGAGCACCTCGCCCTTGCCGAGCTGAAGCGAGACGGGCTGGCCCTTGCGATAAGTGCGCGAGGCAAGAGGATAAAACTCGGCGTAGTTGTAGACGCAGAAGCTAACCTTGGCCGAATCGGCGGGTGTGCCGTCGGCATTATATACCTCGGCGCTAACGGCATCTGTGGGAGCGTAGTTTGAAGTCACGTTGATATCGGTGTAATCGGGGAGCTCGAGAAGCCTTTCCTCCGGACCGCGATACTGGCCGAGCACGCGGGTGTTCATGAGAATACCTCGCGAGGCGGGAGCATTAAACCATCCGAGGTCGAGCACGGGCTCAGGCTCGCAGGCGCCGAGGAAATGCCATCGGCCGTTGGCGTAGGCCTCGACCCAGGCATGATTGTCGTCGGTGTGGGCCCAGCGCGGAGTGTAGACCTGGCGTGCGGGAATGCCCATTGTCCTGAGGGCGGCGACGGTAAAGGTCGACTCCTCGCCGCAACGGCCTATCGCCGTGTAGCAGGTCTGCAGAGGGCTGTGGGTACGACCGTCGGAAGGCTGGTACGTAGCCTTTTCGTGGCACCAGTGGTTGATTTCGAGAATAGCGTCCTCGATGCTGAGATTTTTTACACGGTCCTTGAGCTCGTCGTAGAACACGGAGCGGTGAATGTCGAGCGGCTCGTTATTGACCCGGACGGGGACTACGAAATATTTGAACTCGCGCTCGGGAATATCCTTGCCCCAGGGCATTTCCTTGCGGGCCTTGAGAGCCACGCGGATATTGTCAAGGAAATAGTCGCTCGAGTGGTCGGCGATGTCTGCCAGCGGCATATACTCATAGAGGAATTCGAGATATTCCCTCTCCTCGGGCGTGAGCTTTTCATTAAAGGCCTTATAATCTATGCCTTTCTGTTTTTTCACCGAAGCGGGAAGACCTTTTGCGGCCTTTTTCTCGACTTTGGAAGCCGGGGAGGCGAAAGCTCCGTCAGCAGTGAGAGGCAAAGCCAGAGCAGCCGCAGCTACGGCTATCATATACTTGCTCAGTTTCATATAAATTATGTTTATTATGATGAATTATTCGGTTTGGAAATCAGAAGTCGATTTCAGATATGATTGCGCGAACCTCCTCGGGGTCGGTTACAAGGCGTGTGAACTCGTCTGCGTCCTTTGCGCCCATCGTAACCTCGGGGTTGCGGTATGTGACAGGCGAAGCCACGGCCTTGCGTGCCGATGCGTGAATCTCCCTTAGGCCCGTGCGCTCAAGAATCTCGCGGGCGTTGCGGCGGTTGACACCTGCGGCGGCGATGAGAGAAATGCGTCCGGCGGCAAGATCGTTTAGCTTCTTCAATGTTTCGATACCGGCGTAGGCCGAAGGAGCTACTCCTGAGGTAAGCACACGGTCGCAACCAAGGGCGATGAGCTTTTCGAGCGATTCCTCCGGATCTCTCACGCGGTCGAAGGCGCGGCTGTAGGTTATACTCTTGCCTCCGGCAGCCTCTATCATGCGTGCCGAGGCGTCCATGTCGATGTCGCCTTCGGGAGTGAGGGCGCCGATTACAAAAGCATCGGCATAGTCATGGAGCGAGCGTATGTCCTCACACATGATTTCAACTTCTTCTGGAGTTGATACGAAGTCTCCCCCGCGATGACGGATGAGTAGATGGACCGTAAGAGCCGGAAACATCTTCCTGACCTGTTTCACAAAGCCTTGAGCGGCTGTAACTCCGCCTTCGCTGAGGGCCGAACTGAGTTCGACTCTGACAGCGCCACCGGCAACGGCTTCAATCACGCTGTCAATATCGCCACAGCACACCTCGAGCGTACGTTTTGAAACTGTAGCCTGCGGCTCTATAATATAAGGTATATTTGATTCTGACATTATTCTTATGCTAAGAACTTTAGAAATACGTGGTATACTTTGAAGTAAAGAGACGGGGAAAAAGCCTGAGGGAATTATTCGGTGGTGAGCTCGATAATGCAGTCCCATGCGTCGGGAGTGCCTTCCTGGCCGCGCCCGGGCACTGAAAGCGCATAACCTTCGGCGGTCCTGACGAATTTCACCTTATTCTTACCGACAAAGGACTCGGCCTTCTTAACCTTGGCCTTGAGGGGAAGATAAACCTCGGGGGCATTCTTGTCGAGAACATGCACATAGAGCTTGTCGCCTTTGCGTGTAGTCGCGCCCCACTCTGTAGGAGTGACGTCACCGGCTGTGGTAGCATAGATGGTCTCGCCGTATTTCCTCATCCATTTGCCCATCTCCTTAAAGTTGTCGAGGGCTGCCTGTGGAATCTCTCCCGAGGGCTGCGGGCCGACGTTGAGCAGAAGGTTCCCGCCGAGACCGGCCACCTTGATGAGATATTTGATGAGTTCTTCGGGTGTTTTATAATTCTGATCCTTGATTTTATAGCCCCACATGCCGTTCATGGTCTGGCATGTCTCGAGAGGGAGCCTGCTTACTTCCTGACCTGAGAGACCGGCAGTGTTCTCGCCGGCGGCATCGCGTTCAAAAATCTGAATATCCTCGCCGGGGAAAGGATTCTGATGATGATTGTTGCCCACGAGGCAGGAGGGCTGGAGGCGGTGGATAAGGGCATACTGGTCTTCGAGCTGCCAGTCGAAAGGCGTGGCATCTTCGTCATGATCCCATTTGCCGTCAAACCAGATGGCGCCGATTGGGCCATAGTTTGTGAGTAGCTCGGTGAGCTGACGGTTCATGAAGTCGTAATATGCGGGCCAGTTTCTGTTCTTGGGATCGCGGCCCGTCTCAAGGCCTGTGCGGCCCGAAGGATAGTCCTCCCTTGTCCAGTCGATATGGCTGTAATATAGATGCAGGGCAATGCCCTCTTCCTGACAGGCCTCGGCGAGTTCCTTTATGACGTCGCGCTTGAAAGGTGTTGCGTCGACTATGTTGTAGTCGCTCTGCTTTGTGCCGAACATCGAGAAGCCGTCATGATGGCGCGTTGTAACGCATATATATTTGGCACCGGCGTCCTTAATGGCCTTGACCCACTGGCGGGCGTCGAACTTATCGGGATAGAAACCGCGCGCAGCCTTGGCATATTCCTTTGCTGTGGGTCCGTAGTTGAGATACCACTCTCCCTGACCGAACATGCTGTAAATACCCCAGTGGATAAACACACCGAAGCCATAATCCGCAAATTTCTTGCGGGCCTCGAGTATCTCGGCTGAAGGGACATATTCATGGAAAGTCATACCGTCGATGACCTTTACTTCATCCTTGTTTACTGACGAAGAGGTTTCAATGGGATTATTATTAGCTGTGGCAAATACCGGTGTGCCGGCCATCGCCATACAAGGCAAAATGAACATGGCCTTTGACAGCAGGCTGTTTTTTCTGATTCTCATGGTGTTTCTTTGTGATGTGATTGATTTTGTGCAAAGTTAGCGAATGTTTTCTTATCCACGGCTTTACCCAGATTATCTTTAACCCGACCGGGGCAAGTGAGAGCTAAAATACATAAATTTACAAATTGCAGACAAAAGTTTAAAACTTTTAAGCATTTGGTTAATTTATAGTTAAGGACGGGCGGAATATTAAACTTAATCCTTTACAAATTGTCAAACCAGCGTAACGAAAACAAAAGATATAAATCCTCAAACTTCAAAATAATGAAGAAATTTAAATTAGCAACATTATTTTTATTAGGCGCATCACTTTTCGCACTTCCCGTAATGGCACAGAAACCCTCTGAGGGCTCAAAGACCTGTGTAGAGAACGGCTATTGCAAGAACGGCAAAACGAATTGCGACAAAGAGAAGCCTCAGTGCGCCAAAGGCGTATGCGGCAAAACGAACTGCAATAAAACCGACTGCACTAATCCCGACTGCAAGAATCCTCAATGCAAAGGATTCAAGGGGCAGAAGGGTCGCAAAGGGGATAAAGGCCTCAATGCAAATAGATACGGCAGCCTGAACCTTTCCGATGCCCAGCGATCACAGCTCCAGGCGCTCGACATGCGCCGCGACTCGGTGCGCCGTGCCGCCCGTCAGGAAATGAACCGTCAGGGACGCGAGATGAAACAGCGCAACGACTCTGCATTCCGCGCAGCCCGTCAGGCCGAAAGCCGCAACTATCTTGAAGAAGTAAAGGCAATCGTAGGTCCCGACCAGTATGTTGTATTTCTGGAAGACTTTTATGTAAACTCTCCCGCCCAGGGCCGAGGCAAAGCTTTCAACAAAGAAGCCCGCAACGGCAAGGAAATGAAAGCGGCCAAAGTGGACCGCGGCCGTAAGACATACAAAGACGGCAAAGGTAAGATTGCCCGCGCCGGCAAAGATGCCAGAGGCAGATTCGCCAAAGAAGGCAAAATAGCAAAAGACAAAGCTGTCAAAGGCGTGAAAGACGCAAAGAAAGCGGCTAAGGCGGAGTTGAAATAAAGCCTCGGAACGAATTTAAACTTAAGGTGATTAATTATTGGAAATTGGAAAATTGAAAACAAAGGTGAATAGATAGCTGATTTAGAAAATTATAAAGGTGAATTACAATCCGAATTAAAGCATCATTCTCCTCTCTTCAGCGCAAAGCCGGGCCCATCATAGTCCGGCTTTGAATTTTTGATAAAAAAATTTGAAAATCATAAAAAATAATGATTAACCTCTGGCAGATGCTTCTCTGGCTCCCGACCGAAAAACGTTTAGTATCGTATGTCATTGTCGTCTGATTTGCAGATGAATTTATTTTAATTGTTTCATCGCCGAATGTCGGTATCAGATGTTGTATTCCGTGTTCCGAAAAGGAACACAGTGGAAAACGTGTCCCTGTGCCCCGCGTTGGAAAACGGAACACAAAGTCTCTCCGCTGCTGCTCACATCACAGGAATATGTCCCGGTTATTTAGTTCAAAGCCGGGCAAGTCAGGTGCTACCTGAGTCTATCCTGAGACCCCGACAACAGTCTCTGGCTTAACTTTAGTTACGCGCAACAAATACTATGGCGTGACTCAATTTAACCTGCGACTATTAATATATATACTAAACATACCTGTTGGTTGAATTAGATTAGCGAATATTTTTATTTGCCCAATCGGACGATGATTAATAAAATTGACATACTGCATAAAAGTCATTGCTGCGATTTTACCTGCCGACGCAGTGCATAGAACATCTTGCCGCTCAACGGATTGCAATTCTTCGGGTACAAAAGCCCGAAAATGCACCGTTTTACCTTCTGAAAATCGCTTTTCTCCGACCCTCCCGGGCCTGCGTTTTTGTATCGGCAAAGTTAGCTGTTTTAACTAAGATGTGCAAACGGCCGATAC
>CAYZFL010000120.1:0-7725 GCA_964477785.1 uncultured Bacteroides sp. | reverse complement strand
TTCGTGCTTCTCTATGACAAGAAAATCTCAAACCTCAAAGACCTTCTTCCCATCCTCGAGGCCACCGCTCAGTCGGGGCGTCCTCTCCTCATCATCGCCGAGGATGTCGACCAGGAAGCTCTCGCAACCCTCGTTGTAAACCGTCTCCGTGGTTCTCTTAAGATCTGCGCAGTCAAGGCTCCCGGCTTCGGCGACCGCCGCTAGGAAATGCTCGAGGATATCGCCGTGCTCACCGCCGGTACCGTTATCAGCGAGGAGAAAGGCATGCAGCTCGCGACCTCTACCATCGAGGCTCTCGGCCGTGCCGACAAGATCACCGTCAACAAGGAAAACACCACAATCGTCAACGGCGCTGGCTCCAAGGAAGCAATCGCCGCACGTGTGGCCCAAATTAAGGCTCAGATCGCTCAGTCTACCTCAGACTACGACAAAGAGAAACTTCAGGAACGTCTCGCCAAGATTGCCGGCGGCGTTGCAGTGCTCCACATCGGCGCTCCCTCAGAGGTTGAAATGAAAGAGAAGAAAGACCGCGTCGACGACGCCCTCAGCGCAACCCGCGCAGCCATCGCCGAAGGTATCGTACCCGGCGGCGGCGTGGCCTACATCCGCTGCCTCGGCCAGCTCTCGACCCTCAAGGGCATCAACGACGACGAGCAGACCGGTATCGACATCGTGAAACGCGCCATCGAGGAGCCTCTCCGTCAGATCGCTCTCAACGCCGGCGTAGAAGGTGCCGTAGTGGTACAGAAAGTTAGCGAAGGCAATGCCGACTTCGGCTACAACGCCCGCACCGACACATACGAAGACCTCATGCCCGCAGGCGTAATCGACCCGGCCAAGGTTACCCGTGTGGCGCTTGAAAACGCTGCTTCGATCGCCGGTATGTTCCTCACCACAGAGTGTGTCATCGCCGACAAGAAAGAGGACAATCCCGCACCCATGGGCGGCGCTCCCGGCATGGGCGGCATGGGCGGCATGATGTAATCCCCAAAGAATAATTCTAAAACTCAATTATAAAAGGAGTTGTATCAACCGATGCGACTCCTTTTTATACTATAATATTTCCCATACAACATAGGTTAAATGACCCGGCATATTAAATGATTGGCAAGCGGGGTTCGGTCTGACCCCAGGCTAAGTTTAATTAATTTCAGCATTTTTAGTTAAATCGTTTTAAATTCGCCTCGGGGCTTGGTCTTATTCCTTTCATATTATTACCTTTGCGAAAGCAGATTTTATATCTTTTCGCTTAGGTCGGATGTTTTTCCTTTGCGAAAGGAGTTTTTACTTACCTTTAAATCCATCCTGATGAAACATTACCCCGTCGTTTTAGGTTCGATGTTATTAAGCCTCTTGCTCTGCGCCTGCGGGCCAAAAAATGTAAGCGATATCAAAAACGCAAAGACCGAGACTCTTACTCTAAACGATAAGGAGACTTACAAGCTTGTTTCCGACCCATCGGGCAATTACGGCTTGGCTAAGCTCGACGGCGAGTTAATCCTGCCGGTTGACTATTCACGAATTCAAATAATTTACAGAAACGAGAATCGCGACAATGACATTTTCATCATCACAGACAGCGGCAAAAAGACCGGTGTGGCCAACGCTCAGGGAAAGAAAATAATAGGCACCGACTTCGACGAAATCTCCTACCACGCCTTTTCCTCAAACAGCGACACGCTCGAAGGTTTCACTGTGGTTGAACTACAACCCTTCCGCCGCGGCGTATACGATATCGAAGGCAATGAGGTGCTCCCCTGCAAGTTCGATGAATTCGGCTATGCCGGAAAGGGATATTTCAGCGTAATCACTCCCAAGGACGGCAAAAACCGCAAATACCACGGAGTATACAAAGACGGCAGCCAGGTGATCGACTGCGATTACAATGACGTCGAAATCAGCGGCAGCGCAAACGGCGTGCTCCTCACTGAAAACAAGGACGGCGTGAATCAGCGCGACTATTATCTCTACGACCTTGAGGACGGCTCGAAAACGCCTTTCACTTTCAAGCGCCCCAAGGTGACCGACAATTTTGTGACCGGTACCGCGCATGTCAATGGCGCTTACCGCGAGGGCCTCTTCGACTTCAAGGGCAACGTGATAATCCCGCCGGGCAGATTCTCAAAAATTACGGAATATAAACATTACATCCTGGCAGGCGAGGCGTCAAACCGTGGTTACGGCGTGATGTTCAACCCCGAGATGAAGGAAGTGTTTAACGACATCTGTGTGGATCTCCGGCCCCTGCCGGGCACCAACCTGTTCAGCGCATATATCGACTTCAAAAACGGCGCCTATGTCGACCGTTACGGCGTGGTGACCACCTCGGGCGAATGGTATCTGCCCTGCGAATACCGCAAAATCGAGGTTGAGAACGGAAAGATCAAAGCCTATCACGAATATAATCAATTCCAGGATAATGAATACCAGGAATTTCCTGTGAAATAACCACCCGCGCCGTGTGCCGCGATAATCCTTAAAGCATACTGCTCCGACATCGGGTTCTTAGAGATTCAAACAATCCCAAATATTATTATTCATCAACCGTTATGAAAAAAATCAAGGCAATGTCATTTATCAAAGGACTGGCCTCGGCTTTGCTCCTGGCCATAGTTTTCGCGCCCTCCGTCAGAGCCGATGTGATAGAGGAAAAAGACTTCGCTATCATCGTTCCTCCCGGCTTCAGCTACAAGGGCCAGAATCAGGATTATAACAAATTCACAACTCAGGACGGCAAACAGCAGCTCGACATCAACACACTCAGTGAGCTGGTTGCCGGCGTCAACGCCCCCTATCTCTTCGACACTCTCTGCAAGCAGTCGGGATATGTGAAAAACAAACCGCTTACCGACCGCAAAGCCGGCCGCTACTGTGCCTTCGGCCAAGACGGGCAGTCGCTGCTGATGGTACTTGGCGATAAAAACGGGCTTAAAATCTCGGTCGTTATCTATCGCTGGACAGCCACGCAAGATTCAGCCGCGCGTAAAAACATAGTCGACTACCTTATCTACTCCCACTCTCTCGACCGCGCATTTGCAGGCCCGTCGTCTGTATCCGGCACTGTCGTATCCGGCGGAGTCACTACCGGAAACTGATTCAAGATGCACGGATTCAGAATAATACTGTCGGTCCTATGCCTCGGAGCCGGCATTTTCTATGTTTCAGCAGGTGGATCTAACTGTCATGAAGGCTTCTTGAAAGCCCCGGAGGCAGACAGCATCAGATTTGCAAATACCATAAGGATATATCCCGACGACACTCCGGGAGTGATAGTGGCCAAGGCGGCGCATGTGGTTCCCGATGCCCGTCAGCTCCGTGCCATGGACCGCGAGTTCATAGCCTTTGTGCATTTCGGGCCAAACACTTTCAGCCGTCGCGAATGGGGCACCGGCTTCGAGAATCCTGCCGATTTCACCCCCTCAGCACTTGATACCGACCAGTGGGCCAGGATAATGGCCGAGGCCGGTATGAAAATGGTGATACTCACCGTGAAACATCACGATGGCTTCGTAATCTACCAAAGCCGCTATACCGACCACGGCATCATGTCGTCGCCGTTTATGGACGGCAATGGCGATGTGCTGAGGTCCCTCGCCGAGTCGGCCCGCAAATATGGGCTGAAAGTGGGCATCTACCTATCTCCGGCCGACCTCTATCAGATTGAAAACGAGAAGGGGCTCTACGGTAACCTGAGTAAGAAAACGCTGCGCACGATACCCCGCGAGGTGCCAGGAAGGCCCTTTGCCGACAAACGGAAATTTGAATTTGTGGTCGACGATTACAACGAATATTTCCTCAACCAGCTCTATGAGCTTCTCACCGAATACGGGCCTATCGACGAGGTTTGGTTTGACGGCGCGCATCCCAAACGCAAAGGCGGCCAGACCTACGACTATGCCGCATGGATGGAAGTGATTCATACTCTCGCTCCGCAGGCGGTGGTGTTCGGACGTGAGGATGTGAGATGGTGTGGCAACGAGGCCGGGAGGACCCGCGAGACCGAGTGGAACGTGGTGCCTTTACCCGGTAATCCAGATACGCTCAGCGTATTTCCCGATATGACGATAGAGGATGTGGGCTCGCGTGAGAAACTCGCTAAAGGCAAATGGCTGCACTATCAGTATCCCGAGACCGACGTTTCGATACGCCGCGGATGGTTCTACCGCGACGAGGATCAGGAGGTACGCGATGCCGACGATGTGTTTGATATCTACGAGCGTGCCGTGGGAGGCAACTCCGTGCTACTGCTCAACATACCCCCTAACCGCGAAGGTCGGCTCGGCAACCGCGACGTAGCTACTTTACGTGAAGTGGGTCGACGCATACGCGAGACATACGGCACGAATCTGCTCGAAGGAGCCGAGATAAAGCAGGCCATGCTTCCCGGCGACATATATCCCTCGACTGTAGCAGCTTTGCCCAAACCCGTGACCATCAACCGCGTGAGCGTCGGCGAGCCAATAGCCACAAGCAGCGAGCGCGTCGAGAGGCATATTCTCCAGGCCTTTGTCGACGGCAAGTGGACCGACATTGACACGGCCACAAACATAGGCCGCAAGCGCATCCATCGCATCGGCGACATCACCACCGATTCGCTCCGCATCCGCGTCACCGAGGCCCGTCTCAAACCAGGTCCACTCAGCGTCACGGCCCATTATTACAAAGCTCCTGCGCCGGCTGGCGGCGTGGTATCTCAGCGTGAGGCCCTTGACATGAAGGACTGGAAGAGGACTGAGGCAAAGGACGGCGTAGTCATCATCGACCTCGGATCGCCCCTTACCTTTGGCACGATAGGCTATCTGCCGCCCAAAGACGGCAAAGGTGCCCTGACACGTGTGAGAATACTCCTAAGCAAAGACGGCATGAATTTCCATGGAGTTGCGGCATGGGACTTCGGCAACCTTGTCAACGACCCCACGGAGCGTTTTCTGAATCTCGGCGAGCCACAGACCACACGCTATATCCGCATCGAGCCTGTCAGAACCGAAGACGGCAATAAAGCCTCCCCCGCCGAGATAAGGCTTTACCCCTGACTCACGAGGCTTTATTGACTAATTAGACCAATTAGGCTTATTATACAAATCAGACTAATCGGTAAGGCTAATCTCTCTTTCTGAAACAAACATTTTTGCGTAACTTTGCGTTTGCAAGGTATAATCGGGCCCCAACCGGCGTTTATATCCGGTCGGGGTCATTTTTAAACATGGCAGACGTAAAAGACACAAAAGATCAGAACTTATCGCAGACCATCTCCAGAGAAAACGCCGGAGGTAAAACCGAGGCCGGTGAGAGGGTCGAAAACGACGACAAATCCGGAGGCGAAAAGGCCTCGGGACTTTCGGCTATGGGCAGACTCATCGAGAGGCTCTTGGGCTCATGGCGATATTTCAACTCGGGAGTCTGGGCCGACAACCGCCCAAAGTGGTGGATCAAGCCGGTGAGGACGCTCAACCTCTCGATGCGGTCTTTTCTCAACTCCGACATCCAGTCTCAGGCCTGCGCCATGACTTACCGCACCTTCCTGGCCCTCGTGCCGGCGCTCGCTCTTTTTCTCGCCATAGGCAAAGGATTCGGGCTGCAGAACTATATCCAGCAGGAACTTCTCAACTCCTTCCCGGCCCAGCAGCAGGCCATCAACCAGTTTCTGAGCTATGTCGACAACTACCTTGCCCGCAGCAGCGGAGGCGTTTTCGTAGGTGTGGGAGTGGTGTTTCTGCTCTTTACGGTAATCAATCTGCTCAACAATGTAGAAAACGTATTCAATCTCATATTTGCCGTCAAGCAGGGCCGCAGTATCAGCCGCAAGATTTCTGACTATACGGCCATGCTTCTCATCCTGCCGGTGATACTCATCTGCTCGGGAGGCCTGTCGATGATGCTTTCGTCGGGCATACGCAGTCTGCTCGACATAGCGCATGTGAGCTTTCTGGCCGAGATCTTCATAGAGTTCGGTTCATGGCTGATGATATGCTTTTTTTTCACCGGCGTCTATGTTCTTGTGCCAAACATCAAGGTAAACGTCAAATACGCTTTCATCGCGGGGCTTTTAGCCGGCTCGGGCTTTATGATACTTCAATGGGTATTTACCTGCGGCATCGTCTATGTTTCGAGCTATAATGCCATTTACGGCTCCTTCGCCTTCCTGCCGCTCTTTCTCATCTGGATGCAGCTTGTATGGGTCGTGTGCCTTGTGGGAGCGGTAATCTGCTATTCGTCGCAGAACGTTTATTCATATTCGTTCACGCCCGACTCATCGACAGTAGCCCCGGCCTACCGCCGCAAAATCATCATCGCCATCATGGCGGTAATCGCCCGCAGGTTTAAAGACACCGAACGGCCCATCACCATCACGGAGTTTGTAAGAGACTACAAAATACCGTCGAAGCTTCTTGCCAATACCTGCTCCCAGCTTGTCAAGGCGCATCTTGTCAACGTTGTGCAAATCGACCGGCGCACGGGACTCACCGGTTACTCACCCGGGCGCCCGCTTGCTCAGCTCACGGTGCATGAGGTTTTCAGCGCCCTCGATGCCGCCGGAGAAAAGGATTTCATACCCGATTTCAACGTCACCTTCTCGCAAGTCGACAAAATTATAAACAAGATGGAAGCCGATTTCGAGCGAAGCTACGGAAATCTCTCCGTCGCCGACATTCCTTTTACCGAACCGCCTCGGACCGAAGACATCGGTTTCGCAGCCCCTGAATCGTCTGACGATGAAGAAGCGTAAATAATTAAGAATTAGAAATTAAAAATTCATAATGCATAATCAATCCCAATAATTTAAAATATCAGAATCCATGAAACAGCCAATCGTAACCACCGCCGCTCCCGGCGCAATCGGTCCCTACAGCCAGGGATGCGAGTCATCAAACATCGTAATCACCTCTGGCCAGCTTCCCATCAACCCCGAAACCGGCGAAATGCCCGCCGACATCAAAGGCCAGAGCCGTCAGTCTCTCGCCAATGTAGTGGCAGTGCTCGAAGCCGCCGGCTGCACCCCGGCCAATGTAATCAAAACCACAGTATTTCTCTCCGACATGGGTGACTTTGCCGCCATGAACGAAGAATATGCCAAAGTATTCTCGGCTCCCTACCCGGCCCGTTCAGCCGTAGCCGTAAAGACCCTCCCCAAAAACGCCCTTGTGGAAATCGAGGCCATTGCAGTAAAATAAAAATTGATAGAAAACATCCCCGCGCGTCGCATCTCCGAGGGTGCGACGCGTTGTTTTTTATGGTAAAAATGTCAAAGTGCTCTTTGCTGCGATTTCTTTGCGAATTAAACGCTTCGCGATTTTTAGTGGTGCAAAGCGCTTCGCGATTAGGCTTTTTAGGCCGGCGGGGCAGCTGCCGCTTAACCAAGTGGCTTGCCACTTGGCAATGCGTAATGCGAAATGCGCAATGCGCAATTGCCCGGGGGAGTGGTGGATTCGTCCGGGGGCGAATCGTTGTAGAGGATTTGTGGCGGCGGGAGGCCGAGGAATTCGGTGGCCTCGTCGCGTTTGAGGTCGGGAGGCGGTGTCGGGAAGTCGACGTTGAAGCGGGAGATGTAGTATGGTGTGTTTTTGTTGCGCTTCGGCGTGCCGACGGTGTGGAATATCCATGCGCCGCGCATGAATTCACTGCTGAAGATGGGTGCCAGGACGGGTATTACCTTGCGGTAGTCATGCGGGGCGTCGAAGCAGACGGCTATCATGTAGGTGCCACCGCGAAGGTTGTCGATCGAGC
>CAYZFL010000119.1:0-7782 GCA_964477785.1 uncultured Bacteroides sp. | reverse complement strand
CTATAAAATCCCAAAAATCGACGTAATATCTGAGCGCCGAGACGAAATATTCGTCTCGGTGCTTGATTTTTAGACAAATAATTTTGTCAAGTCTGAACTTTATTGTAACTTTGTATTACGTCTTAGCGTAATATATATATGACACCTCCCGACTGGGCAGTAAAATTCCGTCGCCCCGGAACCGAACTTAGACGAGTGAACGATGCGCTCTACAAGTTGTATGAGTGCAGCAGCGTGTATGACAAGGAAAAGAAACGTGCCCGCAAAATCACGGGCAAGTATCTTGGCTCGATAACCGAAGCCGGAGGCTTCAAGGAGTCGCGTAAGCGAATTATGGAGCGCGAGATAGAGGAGCTGAAGTCTGGCAAGCCGGTTGAAACTGCGGAACCACGCATCGGAGAGGTCAAGGAGTATGGGCTCTCCGACTATATCCTGAAAGAACAGAAGTCATGTATAGACCGGCTTAAAACTATCTTTCCCGAAGACTGGTCGCGCATCGTGTCACTGGCCTACTGCCGTTTGCGCTACCAGTCGCCGATGAGACGGGTGGCGGGAGATTTCTCGGACAGTTTTATGTCGCATAAGATTGGGACAAGGGGGTTGTCGGCCAACGCGTTATCCGTCTTTCTGCATGATCTGGGCGCACATCGTGACAAAATCACTGAGTTCATGCGGAGTTATATAGATCCGCATGACAATATCATATTTGACGGCACTGACCAGCTTTCGGCATCACGCTGTATGGACTATCCGCAACTGACAAAGACAAAGAAAGGTGCGTTTGATACTGCGGTCAATATTATGTGGATTTTCAACTGTGCCAAGCACCTGCCTGTATATTATAGACTGCTGCCCGGAAGCATAAAGGATGTGAGCGCATTCAAGGTCTGCGTGGAAGACTCGGGAATGCGCAACGGTGTGGCGATTATCGACAAGGGCTTTCAGTCAGCATCCAATATAGAACAGCTCGACGAGTTGGGGATAAAGTTCATAATGTCGCTAAAACGCTCTACCAAAGGTCTGGATTACAGTATTTTCACATCAAGAACCAATGAGGGGGCGGATGGCGCTTTCCTCTATCAGAAACGTCCGATATGGTGGAAGCGCTTTGAGATTGATGGACACGAGGTGTTCCTATACCTTGACGAGGCACATCGAAGCGATGAATCGGAAGATTACATGCGACGTGTGTTCAATTCCGATATGGAAGGATATACGATGGAAAGCTATAAGGCCAAGGCGCTGCAGTTCGGCACATTGGCATTGATGACGACCTCCGGCAAGGATGCCGAGCACGTGTATCTGGACTATAAGACTCGTGGAGATGTCGAGCAGGCCATAGATGCCTTCAAGAACATCATCGAGGCCGATCACTCTTACATGCAGGATGAAAAATCACTGGAGGCATGGACGTTTATATGTCTGCTCGCACTGCAATGGTACTATGATCTGAGTGAAAGGCTCAAAAAAGCCGAACTGAGCAACAGGTTTGCCCCTATGGATATGGTGCACAGCCTCAGTCGCGTCAGAACGGTAAGGGTAGCCAATAAATGGATTCCTGCTGAGGTAATGAAGAAAGACCGACAGCTTGTCGAAGCCGCCGGTCTGGATATTACGCCCAACTCTGGGATTTTATAGTTTAACAGCTGCGAGCACTGCCTCTTCCGCCATTCTGGTCTCTGATAGCAAAAGTCTCACTCTCAGTTCCCCGCCTTTGACGGTATAGGCCGCGAAGGCTCGCTCTCCATCGGGCCCGCAAACGGCCCGGAATCCACCTTTGTCCTTGCTGAGAGCCTGACGCAGAGTCTCAAACTGCCCTTCATCATGCCTCACTATGCCGTCGTAAGTCTCCTCCAGGGCTGAAAACAGTTTGAAGTCAGGCTCGACAGTCTCAAATCCCGGCTCATCCGGAAATATATGCACGTCGACATATCTCCGCTCGCGGATAAAAAATACGGTGGCGAAGTCAAATTTGTCGAAATAAAAATATAAACGCCTGTTGACAGGCATCGTCACCATAAACGCATCGCCACGTTCTCGCGAGGTCTGCAGAGCCTCAAGCATTTGCGCGTAAATCTGCCCCTGTACTTGTTCGTCCTGTGAGTTTCTGACTCCGGATATGCAGCACACCGGCAAAGCGGCTCCTCTATATTTCAGTATAAAAGGCGTAACTTCAGGATGTGGCGATGTCTTTGACTTCGATGTTTCTCTGTTTTCTGTCATTTCGCATTATCAGGCTGAGGGTTTGACTTTGCGGTTTGTTTTCCACGTGGCTTTTCCGGATCGTCGGGATTGTCAGGCTTCAGCTCGTCGAGGTCGTCGTGCGGACAGTCAGTCACCGGCCTGTCGGGCATCCGCGATGCTCTCAATATCAGCCTCAGGCCCGATGAGAAAGTGAAATAGCTGTAAATCCAGTTGAGAAGCACCACCATACGGTTACGCATGCCCATAAGGGTAATGAGGTGTATAAACATCCATGCCATCCATGCAAACCAACCCTTGAAATGAAGCTTGCCGAGGTCCACCACCGCATGGTTTCTGCCTATTGTAGCCATCGTGCCCTTGTCTCGGTAGCTGAAGGGCGACATGGGCTTACATTTGAGCATGGCATTGAGATTGAAGGCGAGCATGCGGCCCTGCTGTATTGCGCCCTGGGCGAGCTGAGGCACACCGGCGGGAAATCTTTCGTCGCAGTGGCAGGCCATGTCGCCTACGGCGTATATATCGTCGAAGCCCTCCACGCGGTTATATTCGTCCACGCTTATTCGGTGACCTCGTGTAAATGGCAATGGCTTGTCGCCCTTCACTTCAAAGTTTGTGCCGGTGATACCTGCCGTCCATATCAGGGTGTCGGCTTCGATCCGGGTACCGTCTGAGAGGGTGAGCATGCCCTTATCGTCATAACTTTGCATCTGTGCTCCGAGTTTCACATCGACCATAAGTTTGTTGAGTGCCGAAAGGGCGTCGCGGCCCGATTTAGGCCCCATGGCCCTCAGCAGAGCGTCCGACCCTTCCACCAATATCACCTTCACATCCTCCTGACGGAAAGACTTATACTCCCTCGGCACGACATAGCGCTTCATCTCGCCCAGTGCTCCGGCTATTTCCACACCCGCCGGGCCGCCGCCTATTATTACGAAGGTGAGCAGACGACGACGGCGCTCCGGGTCATGCACAACGCAGGCCCTTTCCATGCAGGTGAGCACTCGGTTGCGGCACCGCACCGCCTCTTCAGTCGATTTTATGGTGTAGACACGATGGACAAGGTCGGTCATGCCGAAGAAATTGTTGGTTGTGCCCGAGGCTATCACCAGTTTGTCGTATGGCAGTTCCTCATATGGAGTGACAACCATTTTCCTCTCGGGGTCAATCACTTTCACCTCGCCGTTGTGGAAACGGCAGCCACGCAGCTTGCGACGCCTGAACTCACGCCGCAAAGGGAAGGATATGCTCGCCGGCTCAAGTCCCGCCGACGCAACCTGATAAAATAGAGGTGGAAAGCTATGATAATTGTTGCGGTCGACCACCACCACGTCCCACAGCTTTTTGTCGATATGCTTGGCGAGGTTTACCCCGCCGAAACCACCGCCTATCACCACCAGTCGCTTTCTTGCGGGCATGACGTCTTTTTCTTCGCTTTGACCTTTTTCCCTGTCGTTCATATCGTTCATCTTTCACACATTTATTTATGATATTAACTCCTTTCGGAGCCAATATGTTCAATGTGAAAGATGTTGATTAAGACCTTAAGTATGCCGTTCTGCAAAGTGCTAATTCTCTGCCTCGTAAAGGTATGCCTTTGCATGGAAATCGTCCGGCGCAAGAGCATCGGCCTCGATCACGAGCAATCTGCGACCGCTTCCGGCATGCGACGACCATACCCTCTTTACAGTCTCAGTCATAGGCGAAGGATAATCGCTTACGACATAAAGTGAAGTCTCGCCAAGACATTTATGACGAATGGCGATTTCTCCTGTGAGTATATTGGGCAAGGTGTATACAAAAACCGACGGGCTCGCTTTGCCTTCCGGCGCGTCAATTGCCTGGGCATGAAGCGTATCCGGCACAAGGCAGCCGTCTGTGGTAAAGGCTATTATATCCAGATTCTCGCGCTCTGGCGCTGACAGCGCCGACAGCAATGGCTCGGCCACAAGGATTCCCGTCTTGCTCAGAAGATCCATCTTATGGAACTTTGGGTATGGCGAGGCAAATGTTTCATGATACAACTCCGCAAGACTTTTGCCGCTGTATTTCACCTCGTTATCAGCAATGAGCCTTAGGCTTTGGCCATTGACCGGCAGTTTGCAGCCCATATCTTTCCTGAAAACGATGCCGGCATTGCTGCCTCCGAAGCCCGAAAGGATTTTGAATACTGGCATTGAAGAGGCCTCTCCCGAAAGCTGACGATGCGAGTCCGAGATATTCAGCTTATAGCTCGTGCCGGTGTTACAAAAGCCTGTCACCTGCGGCACGATACCACGTTCCGCAGCTTCGATTGATAGTGCCGACTCCAGCACCCCCGCAGCCCCTAAGGTATGACCGAAAACGCCCTTCATCGAGCATACGGGCACCTCGTCCAGCCCGGCACGGTGTAGGGCTATCGACTCCATTTCATCGTTATACAAAGTGGATGTGCCGTGGGTCGAAACCATTGCCGGCTCACCGGCTTTGGCTATAAGGTCACGGAGAACCCGATAGGAGCCCTCGCCGGTGCGGGAGGGTCCCGAGATATGGTTGGCGTCGTTATGATTGGACGTGGCTGCAATCTGCCATCGGCCCGGAAGGTTTTCTTTTGTAAGAAGCACCGATGCCGATGCTTCGCCAAGATTCAGTCCCGTTCTTTCCGCATCAAAGGGCATACAGGGCTCGGGGCTGAGTGCCTTGAACGACTGAAAACCCGATACAACAAAGGCCGAAAGGGCATCTGCACCCGTCACCAGCGCATAGTCATACTTGCGGACGTCGAGTGCTTCCGAAGCAAGATTCAGTGCGCATACTCCTGAGATGCAGGCGTTTGAAACCACCATACTATTATCGGGATTCAGGCCGAGTGCTACGGCTATTTTGCTTGCCGTCGAGGCCAGAGGTATATGTTCTTGCGGCAGACGGTCGACATTACCCTTCGTTGTCGAGAGCACAAAAAGGCATTTATCATGGTCGATTTCGGCTCCTTTCAGCGTCTCGTAAGCCGAAATAAAGGCCAATTTGTCGAAACAGCTGAAATCGCCTTCAGAAATCGCGGAGTTTTGAGCTGCAATTTTTCTAAATCTCTCAGCCACTTTTTCACGGTCGAAAAGTGATAGACATGCGCCCTCTTCAAGTTCGAAGGGATGATCATAAAACTTCATGCCGCGTCGCCCTGATAGGTAAGCATTGAGATTCTGCGCCGTTCCTTCGGCAAGAGGCGTATAGCAGTATGTGTTTAAGATGGAAGACATTGTGAATTTGATGATTGGCTTTACGATTCGCTCTGCGGTTGATTACCTTCCGAGTTATTTATATATCCACTCCGTTTTCCCTTTTCCAGCGGGCGTAAAAACCGGGATTGTCCCATACGAGATTGTATTGGCTGTCCATAAATACCTGCATGGATGAGCCAGTCGCATATATCTCGCCTGAGGCATCGGTTATTTCATAGTCAAACAATATTTTTGCCGCCGGTGTGGGCCGGTAAATGATTCTCACAACAGCTTCCTGACCGTGTCGCAGGGGCTTGCGGTATTTGAAATTGAGCTCGACGAGCGGTGCGAAATAGCCCGATTCATATATCAGCTTGTAGCTCAATCCGTATTTGTCGCCGAAGGCCTCGCGGGCGTCCTCAAAGTAGAGCGGATATGATCCATGCCAGGCAATACCCATCGAATCCACCTCGCTGAAACGTATCTTTATCTTCGCTTCGGCTTCGAGCCGGGGTAAATTGCATTCCCCCGCGTTGTTTTCTGTCTTATTTTTCATCTTCTTTCGGAGCAAGGGCAATTTTAAGTTCTCCCGAGGCGAGTATCTCGTCGCCGGAGTATGTCGTGGCATCGACGAGCGTCATGCCGAAAGCCTCGGTCACAACCTTCACCTCCGTTCTTATAGTCTCTCCGCACGAAGGCAGACGGTTGATTTTCAAATCCTTCACCGCCCCGATATAGCCTATTGAAATTTCATTGTCGCGCATGAAGCGGTCGACACAGCCCAATAGCGCGGCACAGGTCTGGGCCATATTTTCAACGATGCCGGCGCATGAAAAATGTCCTTCTTCCACAAGTATGTCGCCCGGCTTTATCTCGGTCTCGGTAATGCAGCCTTCCGGACTGAAGTCTGTGATGCGGCTTATCATGAGCATGGGCTCACGCTGGGGTATGATGTCGCGCACGTCGAGCCGCCGCAGCTCTTCAGTGCTCAGGCGACTACTCTTTACCGTGTCTGTATTTTCTTCCGATACTATCATATACTTGATTTATAATCAATGTCTTGTTTCCGATTTGGACTGGGGACCGTCTTCTTCCTGTGACTTGCCCGCGGTATCCCCCATGGCCCAGAAGTCATAGTAGTTGAACCACTGCTCGGGATATTCCCTCACGACTTCCTCATACAGCGGCACGAATCTTTCTGCCAGTTCCTTTGCCCGTGCTTTCACCGTCTTGCCCTGCAGGCTGCCGGCTTCCGCCACGGGGCGGATTATGATGCGGTATTTCCGGCTCGTTGTCTTCATTACCGCCACAAATATCACCGGCACGTCCCTTATCGCAGCTATCTGGAAAGGACCCTGAGGAAAGTCGGCCTTATGTCCTAAGAAATCTACGGTGAATACTTTTTTCGAGCCGAAAATACGGTCGGCGGGCACCGACATTATCTCTCCGTCGGCAAGAGCCTGGTTGACCACATAGATATGCGACATATCCCCCTTAAGCGGGATCATGCGTATGTTGTTGCGCGAGAACATGCGCGAGCGGTTGTCCATCACGGTTTCTTTTTCGCCGCCGTAGACAAGGGCGTTGAAGCGTTTTTCCTTGGCCTGCAGCGTATAGCCCGCCAGCTCGTAATTGCCTATGTGGACGCTGAGCTGCACGAAGCCCCCGGGTGACTTGGCCAGCCGGTCGAAATGTTCGTAACCGTCGAGTTCTATTTCGTATTTCTTGCCCGCATACATCGCGAAGCGGTCTATCACGATGCGACCGAATGCGCAGTAGTTGGCGAACACCTTCTGCATCGCCTTCATGCGGCCGTAACCGAAGCCTTTGCGGTAAAAGCGATGTATCTGCCTTGCCTCCCGCCGCTTATAGATTATCGACGGTATGATTACGAAGATGTAGGTAAACCAGTAAATCACCCTGATATCCGTGGCTCTCAGCCATTTTATCAGGGTGCGGTGCATCCAGGGAGTGCCTATGGTTGTTCCGGCCCAGACCTTCTCCTCTTCCTGAGCGGGGGGCTTAGTGCCGGCTGCTTCGTCTGTATGCTCCCGGTCTCTGCGATCTTCGCCGCCGGTCATCAGGCGTTGACCTTCCTTTCTATATAGTCGCAGAAATCGCTGAGTGTCTCCACTCCGCCCATTTCCTCGGGCTTGATTTTGAAGCCGAAGTTTTTCTCAACTATCACCACTATGTCCACGAAGTCGAGGCTGTCGATGCCTATGTCGTCCTTCAGTTTGGCTTCAGGAGCTATCTTGTCTTCGTCGATTTCGAGGTCTTCAATCAGAAAGTTCTTTACTTTTTCTTCTATTTCAGATCTTTGCATGTCTTTTATTTTGTAATGGGCCGGAGATGAGACCTCCGGACGGATTTATGCTTTTTT
>CAYZFL010000118.1:0-7796 GCA_964477785.1 uncultured Bacteroides sp. | reverse complement strand
CGCTGGGGCAAACTTCTGCGCAGGTACCGCATTCGATGCAGGTGTCGGGATCGATGTGATAGATTTCACCTTCTGAGATTGCGCCTACGGGGCAGGCGGGGAGGCATGTGCCACATGCTACGCAGCGGTCGGTAATTACGTAAGCCATAGTCTTGTTTTAAAATAAGTGGGTTTGTAAATTGTAATATTATTTTGTTATCGAATTGTCTTATGGGCAATCTGCTTGCAAATTTAAGACTTTATTTCCGATTCACACAATTTTAAAACAAAAAAAATACTCTCTTTGTGGTATAAATTCTATTAATTTTGGCTGTTGATTACTTATTAGGCGCCACTTTCGGCCTCACGTCTTACTCGGTTGTGGGTAGAGGCTGTTTCTTGCGGCCGAAAAAGCGGTTGACTATCTGAGCAATGGCGCCGTCACCGGTCACGTTGCAGGCAGTGCCGAAGCTGTCCATGGCGATATAGAGGGCTATCATCAGGGCATTGTCGGCATCGGTGAAGCCGAGCATCGTGCTGAGAAGACCCAAAGACGCCATTATCGACCCGCCGGGAACGCCGGGCGCCGCAATTATTGTGATACCAAGCATGGCGATGAAGCCTATGAACATGGGCGTGTCGTAGGCGATGTTCTGCGTGAGCATAAGGGCTAATGCACAGCTTACAATCTTAAGCGTAGAGCCCGACATGTGTATCGTGGCGCAGAGAGGCACCACAAAGCCGGCTACGTCCTCATCGACGCCCATCGCCTTGGTCTGGCGCAGGGTAACGGGTATTGTTGCCGCCGACGACTGTGTACCCAAGGCAGTGAAGTATGCCGGAAGCATGGTCCATAGGGCCTTAAAGGGATTCTTGTGAGAGAAAAGCGCCGCGATGCAATACTGAAGCACAAGCAGTAGCACGTGCATCGCGAATATCACCGCTATTATCTTTATAAATGTGGAGAGTATGGGACCAACCTGGCCGGTGACGGTCATGTCCATGAATATGCCGAAGATATAAAGCGGCAGCAGGGGTATGATGGCTTTTACAATCACCTTCTGAATCACCTCGCGGAAGTCGAGCAGCACGTTTTTGAGTGCGTTGCTCTTGAGGGTCGAGCAGGCAAGACCAAGTACGAAAGCCAGCACGAGAGCCGTCATCACTGTCATCAGCGGCTCTATCTCGATTGTGAAGTACGGCTGGGGCGAAGAGGACTTCGCAACGTCTGTAGTTGCCACGTAGGTGTCGGCCTTTATCATCGATGGGAAGAGAGAGTCTGCCGAAAAATAGGCCATGAGACCCGAGCCGAAAGACATCAGATAGGCTATAAGGGCGGTGACTATGAGCATCTTGCCCGCGCCTCGGCCTATGTCGAAGATGGCTGGGGCCACGAAGCCCAGTATCAACAGGGGGATGAAAAAGCTAAGAAATTGGCTGAAAAGGCCGTTGAAAGTGGCGAATATTCTCACCGCCCAGTCGGGAAATATGAATCCGGCGCCTATACCGGCACCGATGCCTATCAATATCCAGAGGATGAGCGACATGCCGCTCTTCTTCTCGGGGGCTTCGAAGGTCTGATTATGTTGCTCTTTATTGTGTTTGAATATCATGGTTTTAATTCGCTTGTCCGGCGAAGATTATAAGGTTTTATTCGTTTGTGTCATCGGTCTATGCGGGCAGGTCTTCAGGCTCGGGCTTTGGCACTATGCGAGAGCTGAACTCCCACAGGGCATAGAGCGGCACGAATACGGCCAGCAGGGAGAAGGGGTCGCCCGTGGGGGTGATTATCGCTGCCAGTATCAGCAGCACCACAATTGCGTGACGGCGGTATTTCTTGAAGAAACTGCGTTTAAGCAGACCTATTCTGCCAAGTGCCCATGCTACCAGCGGCAACTCGAATACCATGCCCATCAGCAGAAGTATGGTATAGAAATTGTCCATATACGACTCGAGCGAAACCATGGCGTTGATGCTTGGCGACAGGTTGTATGTCGACAGGAAACGCACCGCCAGAGGGAACACCAGGAAGTAGCCGCAGAGCAGGCCTAAGTAAAACATCAGGTTGCCGAAGAAAAACACTTTCTTCGCCCCGCGCTTTTCCCTCTCGTAAAGTCCCGGAGCCACGAAGGTCCAGAGGTAATAGATTATGAAGGGGAAGCCGAATACCACCGCGGCCCAGCACGACGACGACATGTGGATAAAGAACTGTGAGGTGAGCTGGAGGCTCACGGGCTCTACCATGAATTCCTCGGTGCCCGGCTCGGAGTTGAATATCGACCCAGACAGCGACTCGAGCATGGTATAGAGCGGGAAGTCGGCTTTGCAGGGCGCGAGTATTATGTGCTCAAACATCCATGGCATGCAGATAAAGGCCGCGACGCCAAAGGCTACCACGACGAATGCTATCTTGAACAGCACTTTGCGCAGCGCGTCAAAGTGGTCCCAGAAGCCCATCTCTACTTCATGCGGTCTTGTGTCTGACATGGATAATGTAAGGTGTTGTTGAATTGATTGCAGATAGGATGCAAAGTCGGATTAATGGTCGGTAGCATCACTCTTTGTCTTTCGACACTTCTTTTACGGTCTTCCCGGCATCTTTTGCTGTCTCCTCCTTGTCGGCCTTGTCCACCGGTTTGTTCATTTCCTGCTTGGCCTCTTCGAGACCCTGCTTGAAGCTGTGCACGCCTTTGCCGAGACCTTTCATCAGCTCGGGAATTTTTTTGCCACCGAAGAGCAGAAGCACTACAACGAGAATTATTACGAGCTGCATGCCGCGGATATTGCCTAAGAAAAGGGGTAATTGATTTAAGATTGATGTCATGTTTGGTTTATGTTGGTTTATGGTTATACTTAATTTCACCCCGCAGGGCATAAAAAAGGGGATAAAATGCGGAATTTTTTCATTAATTCGCTTCTTGCGCTTATTTCCGAATGTAAAGTTACAAAATATTTGGCGAAATTTCGTAACTTTGCTTGGTTTTAATAAGTATTAGTATTAGGTAAAATTTTATAACCGAATAAATTTTTAAATCTTAAAAATATGATTGCATACGTATTCCCGGGTCAGGGTGCCCAGTTTGTAGGCATGGGCAAAGACCTCTACGACAACAACGAAGAGGCCCGCGCTATGTTTGAGAAAGCCAACGATATCCTCGGTTTCAGAATCACCGACCTCATGTTTGCCGGTACCGACGAGGATCTTCGCAAAACCTCGGTTACCCAGCCCTCGATTTTCCTTCACAGTGTAATCCTGGCCAAGAGCCTCGGCGAGGAGTTCAAGCCCGACATGGTTGCCGGCCACTCGCTCGGTGAGTTCTCGGCTCTCGTAACAGCCGGCGCCCTCAGCTTCGAGGACGGTCTCAAACTCGTCTATGCCCGCGCTCACGCCATGCAGAAAGCATGCGAGATTAATCCTTCGACAATGGCCGCCATCCTCGCCCTTCCCGACGAAAAGGTCGACGAAATCTGCCGTTCTGTCGACGGCGTTGTGGTTTGCGCAAACTATAACTGCCCCGGTCAGCTCGTTATCTCCGGTGAGATGGAAGCTATCAAGGAGGCATGCGCCAAGGCTCTCGAAGCCGGTGCGAAACGTGCTCTTCCTCTCAAGGTTGGCGGCGGTTTCCACTCGCCCTGCATGGAGCCCGCACGTGCCGAGCTCGCAAAGGCTATCGAGGAGACCAAGTTCTCGAAACCCATCTGCCCCGTTTATCAGAACGTCGACGCCAAGCCTCATACCGATCCCGAGGAAATCAAGCGCAACCTCATCGCTCAGCTCACCTCGCCCGTACGCTGGACCAAGACCGTGCAGAACATGATCGCCGACGGTGCAACCGAATTCATCGAAATCGGCCCGGGCAAAGTACTCCAGGGTCTGGTGCTCAAAATCGACCGCTCGATGAAAGTCTCGGGCATGCAGTAATCGCCTGAAGCGTCATATATAAAATATCAAAGAGGACGGAAATCAGCTTCCGCCCTCTTTTTTAGATTTTATCAGAACTGTCAGACCGGTCTGACTCGTCTGCACACTCTTTCATTTATTCAACTTTTAAGGTGCTACCGGCGGAGTGGGCTGTGATGGCCGGGGCGAGCTGGCTCTGGGCCGTGGCAAGTCCGGAGATGTATTCGCCGGCATTGCCAACCGTCATGTCTATGGCAATGGTATACACACCCCTCGGCAGATAGTCGATGAAGAGCCTTGTCTCCGAGTCGCCGTTCTCACGGTAGAACCATACGCTGCCCGACTGAGTATAGCCCGGCAACTGATCCACCGGCTCGAGACATGCGGGCCGCTGGTCTATAACTGTCACATATTCAAGGTCGCTTTCGGCCTTGACGGTGAGCAGAATTCTTACCTTCTGGCCGAGCTTTAGCGACTTCACATATTTGCCGTCTTTGCCGTCGACAAGCATTATTTTCTTGTCTATCGAAAGCTCGTTGCAGTCCTTGGCCTTAACTTCGGTGGTGAGACGCTTTGCGCGTGTGAATACCGAGCCGTAAGCCGGGCCTTCGGCGTTGCGGCGTTTGAGCGACAGAGCCTTCCCGGCGTCGTCGGAAGGTATTTGCACTGTGAAAGTGCCTGTGGTCCGGGCCGACTTGGGCAGGGTGAAATCCTTGCCGTCGACGGTGAGCGAAGGTTCGTTGACGGGTACTGTCCACTTGGCTCCGGTGGCCAAGAAGGCAGCGGCGAGAAGGGTGGGATCCCATGCGCCGAGCTGAGTGGTGACTGCCGTGCGTGCCACGAGCCACTGACGCAGCTCGTTTACTCTTGGCGACTGCGGATCGATGGCACCGTAGGCCAGAAGAATCTCGGCCATCTCGTCGATGTCGGCGCGGGGTATGAAGGCTCCTTTGCCCTTACCGGCGGGAACGGCAAACTGGTCGAGCGATCCCATAATCTCGGCGGCTGTCGACTTGAAGCCGTTGAGGTGAAGTGTTATGGCGGCGCGGGCTTTGTTTGTGGGTGTCATCAGCCTCCAGTCGGCGGCCATTTTCTTAAGGGTATAGTCGAGGATGCGCTGACCCTTGAGGGTAAGCGGCTTGCCGGGAATGATGGAGACTCCGTAAGCATATCCTGGCTGATACATCAGGTCCTTGCGCTCGCTGAGCCGGCTCTCGTAATAAGTCACGGCCTTGATTGTCATCTCGTCGAGTTCCTTCGACTTTGGCCAGTAGCCTGCCATTTTGAGGCGGGCGAGGGCGTTGAGTGAAGTCCAGGTGGCCCACATCGACGGTTCGCGGCTCCATTCACCCCATTTGAAACCGCCTTCGGGAGTCTGGAACTTGCGCAGGGCTTTCATCGAGGTCGAGATTGACTTGTCGACCTGCTTGCGGTCGAGCAGGAGGGCGAGCGATGCCATGCGGCGGGTGTCTGAAGATGCATCCTGCATCCAGGGCGTGAGATTGAGCGAAGCCTGCTTCAGAGCATCGTTCTGCGAGAGCTTCGACACGAGTGCCGAGTCCTCGGGATTGGCGAGCCATTCCTTAAGCATGGGGGCGACGCCTTCGTTGTGGTTGATTATGCCCGACGAGGTATACGCCTCGAAGAGAGCCTCGGCGGCCCGGGGTGCGCTGTAATGCTTGCCGGTGCTGAGCGAGGGAAGTATCTTGATCACGTCCCATGCGGGATTGTCGTTGAACGAGAATACGGTCTGTGCTTTCTTGCCCTTGGGCAGCATGAGGTCGAGACTTTCTTCGCCTGGGTTGAGCCAGTAGCTCTCACCCTCGATTACCTCGGAATATGCCTCGAGCACGGGGATGAGCACCTGCTCGCCGTCGGTAAACCTGCCCGAAATGGCCCTGACGCGGAAGCCGGTGGTCTCCTCGTCGGCGCCGGCTTTGAGAGTGAACGACGAGGTCGCCGACTTGCCGGCAGCTATTTCGAGAGTCTCTTCAGCCGAGTCGAGAGTCCTGCCGCTGATGAGGTCGAATTTCTCTGAAACAACCTTCACCACGCTCAGGGAGTCGGAATTGTTGTAGACGGTCGAGACCACCACGGCCTTGTCGCCGCGGCGCAGGAAGCGCGGGGTCTGCGGCACTACCATCACAGGCTTTGTGGCCTGGATAATTGCCGAGAAATTGCCCGAGCTGAGCTCTTCGTTCCAGGCGAACATTCTGAGGTTCCACGAGCCGATATTGTCGGGTGCTGTAAACTCTACAACTGCCGAACCGTCGTCGTTGACCCTGATTGCGGGCATCCAGAATGCTTGGAGCGTCTCTGCAGGACGGTAGCTGAACTTGGGAGCATTCTCCACTTCACCGCCGCCTCCGATTTCAGTGGAACTTACATTTTCCACTCTTGACTGCACGCCTCTGATTTTGAGCCCTGGCACTGCGCCGTCAAGGTCGGCCGCAATTCCCCCCGTGGCATTGGATTTTTTTTGAGTGCCGTAACCTACTACAACCCTATCTTCGAGAGCTGCTTCTTTCATCTTCATATCAGCGGATTCTTCCCTTACCGCAGGTGCTTCTGCAAAATATAGATTTTTAGCGAATCGGAACGGGTTGTAAAGCGAAACCTCGGGATTAAACGACGGACCCTCGGGGTTGAAACCTTTGAGCATCTTAGGATATGTGCCGGAAGCGTAGGCCCCGAATGTGTATATAGACGGGAAGTCAAAATAACTGTTGGAATATCGGCGGTTAAAGTCGAATTTCAGAAAGCGACCCCAACTTTCAAGGGCATTGAGCGCCTGATTGTACATAGTAGCCATCAAACGGGCCTTACCTAAGGTTTTGCCCTCGGACGCGGCTATGTTGAATGTCCATTTCTCCTGGGCTCCAGGTGTGATGCGGTCGCGGAAACTGGAGGCGGTGATATTGAGAGTGTGGTCTGGGATGACGTCAACAGTGATCTTCCGGGCGCATATCTTGCCGTCTTTTACTGCCACGAGCATCACCTCGCTCTGGTCTACAAATGTGGGGACCGTAACATTAAGGCTGAAAAAGCCTTTGTCGCGGTTTATTACTCGACTGTTCTCTATCTTTTTGCCGTTGATGTGGGCTATATAGAGACTTACACTGTCGCAGCTTATGCCTATTCCGACATTTGCCGTGCGGTCTTTGCCGCAATTATATGAAGCCTTGGGCAGGAAAATAATGTCGCCGTCAGGCATAAGACCTTTGCTTGTGTTATAGAGCTTTATGCCTGAGGTAGTGAGCGTATCGGCTAATTCTGGATTCTTTGTGACCAATTTAAGACTATATACACCTGCATCGACAGTTGAGAGGTCGATTTTCGCTTCTGGACCTGACATTTCACCTGAGGCCACTTCCTTATCTTCCTTTGTAAGTTTCCATACCAGCGGTTCGGAAACTTTTTTGCCGTTGCCGTCGTAAATCTCGGCACCGAGTAAAACGGGTGCGGCAGTATTATATACGAGTTTTTCATTCGAGGGCATTGCGATGGCCAGTGGCTTGCCTGTGGTAAAACCTTTCTCAGCCTGCTGTGCCTCGCCGGCTGGATTGGTGACGGATATCTTGCAGTAAAAGTTTTCATGCCAAGGATCATTGCGGGAGAGAATCGAATCGGGCACGACGAAACTGAACTTGCCGTCTCCGCCTGTCTCTGCCTTGACTGTGCCGATCTGTTCCCTCGGGAAGAAATACCTCCATCTGAAGGCCTCGAAAATGTCGGCTGTCACTTCGGCGCCGCCCACGCCCATCCCGGTGTAAGTCTCGGCGCGGCCTTCGATCGTTACCTCGCCCTTGGCGGGTACATCGCGGCGGACATCCGTTATATTCACCTCAAATGTGGGAAGTTTGAAATCGCTGACGGTAATATGGCAGGAACCTAAGCCGTCCTCTTCATCGTCTTT
>CAYZFL010000117.1:0-7810 GCA_964477785.1 uncultured Bacteroides sp. | reverse complement strand
AGTATCGCGATGGCGCTTTCCTCGTCGGGTTCGTCGACCATTACTTTCTGGAAACGGCGCTCGAGGGCCTTGTCCTTTTCGAAGTATTTCTGATACTCGTCGAGGGTTGTTGCGCCTATGCTGCGAAGTTCGCCGCGGGCAAGAGCCGGTTTCAGAATGTTTGCGGCATCCATGGCGCCTTCGCCTTTGCCTGCCCCCACGAGGGTGTGGATTTCGTCGATGAAGAGTATGATTTCGCCGTCGGCCTGAGTCACTTCGTTGACAATGGCTTTGAGGCGTTCCTCAAATTCGCCTTTGTATTTGGCACCCGCCACGAGTGCGCCCATGTCGAGCGAGTAAATCTGCTTTGTACGCAGGTTCTCGGGCACGTCGCCGCGGACTATGCGCTGGGCCAGGCCTTCGGCGATGGCAGTCTTACCGGTACCTGGCTCGCCTATGAGCATGGGGTTGTTCTTTGTGCGGCGGCTGAGAATCTGCAGCACGCGGCGTATCTCCTCGTCACGCCCTATCACCGGGTCGAGTTTGCCCGAGCGGGCGCGCTCGTTGAGGTTGATGGCATATTTCGAGAGAGAGTTATAGGTTTCCTCGGCGCTTTGGTCGGTAGCTTTCTTGCCTTTGCGAAGCTCGTCGACCGAGGCCTGAAGCTCTTTCTGGGTGAGACCCGAGTTTTTGAGGATTGTCGAGGCCGGCGAGTTGATTTCAAACAGTGCCATAAGCAATGCCTCGAGGGTGACATATTCGTCGCCTTGTTTCTTTGCTATGTCAAGTGATTTCTGAAGCACGTCGTTTGAGGTGCGGCTGAGATATGGCTCGCCGCCCGATACCTTGGGCAGCGTGTCAATCTCGCGGTCGATCATCTGATTGACGGCGGCTGGATTGACTCCAACTTTCGAGAAGATGAATTTTACCAGCGAGTCACCTTCCTCTATCACAGCCTTGAGCAGATGAACCGGCTCGATAGACTGTGTGCCTCCCGAGCGGCAGATTTCCACCGCCTTCTGGATGGCTTCCTGAGACTTGATTGTAAAGTTGTTGAAATTCATAATGTTATCTTGTACTGGAATAATTTGCTTTCCTTTAGAGCGGCGGGGAAAATATGACCTCGTGCCCTGCGATTGCTTTTTATATCTATTAACAAAGAGCGTTAACATTTAGTTTAGCTCCACCGCAGTATAAAGCAAAAAGTGTGCCAAAGCATTGTTCCCATCCATTGATTCCGTCCTCTTCTTACCTTAAGGGTCTTACTTTTCGCTCAACGTCCTCCGTTGTCGGGGTCGCCTGGCAGGGGCTGGGTCGCACCCAGCCCGCCCCGCGTCGACAATATAAAATAACCGTGTCTGATTGGTGGCCCTTACCTCACACGTCTGCCGGATGACAATTACAGGAATTTCTGGAAGATGAGGATGTTTTGGCGCGAGCGCCCTATATGGAGCCAGGAGCGGAGGCAGCCCTCGCATTTGAAGCCCGCATGTTCAAAGGCTTTGCGGGAGGCAATGTTTGATTCGGCAATTTTGGCGCAAATGGTGTGTAGGTGAAGGCATTTCTCACCTGCATAGTCGCACAAATTATTAATTATAGGAGTTGCGTAGCCCTGACCGCGAAATTCAGGAGCCACGAAAATGCCGGCCTCGGCATTGCCGTCTTTGGCCGAGATTTCAAAGAGATCGGCGAGGCCGATAACGAGGCCGTCGGATACGCGACAGACGACAAGACGGAGCTGACCGTCGGCAAAGGGATTGTCGGAAACCGATTCGGCGTATGACTTAAGGGCAAAAAGCGACATGGGACGGCAAACGCGACCCTCGGGCCAAAGCTCGGAGTCGTTTTCCCAAAGGTAGAGCATCTCGGCATCGGAGGGTTCGATGGCGCGGAATTTTATTTCATCAGAAGAAACCATGATTTAAGATTTAGTTAGTAGAGGCTCATGCGGCGCGGCCCTTGAATTTATTTATATTGCATCGAAGGGTATGCGGTTGATTATGGAGCGGCCGAGGGTGAGTTCGTCGGTGTATTCAATTTCGTTGCCGATGGAGACGCCGCGGGCAAGCTCGGTGATTTTAACCGGATATTTCGACAGGCGCCTGTAAATATAATAATTGGTCGTTTCGCCGTCAGGCGTGGCGCCGAGGGCAAGAATAACCTCGGAGATGCCACCGGCCTTGACCCGCTCTTCGAGAGAGGCTATCTCAATCATGCCCGGACTGATGCCTTCTACCGGCGAAATGAGTGCGCCGAGCACATGATAAAGACCGCCGAACTGCCCCGTGGCCTCGACGCTCATCACGTCTCTTACCGACTCGACCACGCATATCACCGAACGGTCGCGAACGGGTGATGCGCAGATGGGGCAGAGCTCTGTCTCGCTTATGTTGTGGCACACGCGACAGTAGTTGATGTTGGTGCGCAAGTCGATGAGCGCCTGCCCGAGTTCCACGGTGTCTTTTTCTTCGCGGCGGAGCATATAGAGGGCGAGGCGGAGTGCCGTCTTACGCCCTATGCCGGGGAGCTGAGACAGCCTGCAGACTGCCTTTTCAAGAAGCGGGGATGTGAGTTCGTTTTGCATCCGTATAAAAGAGCTTGGTTTTTAGATTCTTACGAAGAAATGAAAGCCGTTTTCAAAATTCAGGGCCGCGAGATGGTCGCGGCCCTGTATATCTTGCCTGATGATTGGTTTTGGTTCTTGACTGCCGGTCCGGAATTAAATTCCGAATACAGTGTGACGGGTGCCGCTACCTTATCCTCAGCTTCTGACCGGGACGGAGCGTCGAGGTGGTCTTGAGGCCGTTGAGGCGGCAGAGCTTGGCCACTGAGGTGCCGTTGCGCGAAGCAATCTTGCCCAAGGTGTCGCCCTTCTTCACTTTATATGAAGCGGCGCCGCGGCCCGATGATGAACCCTTGCGGCTCTTTGACGAGTGGTTGCCGAACTCCAGCTTGTGGGTGGCGCGGTAACGTGCCTCATATTCGGCGTTGGCCTGGGGCGAGAAGTCGCGTGCCTGCTGGTATGTGCGTTTGTCAAATGTATAGTAGTCGGTATGGGTTGTCTGGTTGGGGAAGTCGAAGATTGCCGCGGGGTTGATCGCGTAGCCCATATAGCGGGTCTCGAAGTGGAGGTGGGGACCGGTGGAATGGCCTGTGCTCCCGCCGAGAGCGATGGGGTCGCCTGCCTTTACATACTGGTCGGGCTCAACGAGGAAGCCTGAAAGGTGGCCGTAGACGGTCTCAAGGTCGTTGGTGTGGCGAAGTACAACATAGTTGCCGTAACCCTTGCGGTCGAAGCGGGTGAGACGTACTTTGCCGTCGAATGCGGCGCGTACGGTATCGCCGGTATTGAGCTTGATGTCAACGCCTTTGTGCTGGCGGCGGAAACGGCGGCGGTAGCCGTAGGGAGAGGTGATGTAACCGGGGTGGGGCATGTGGAAACGACGTACGTCAATCACTGCCTGATTGGGAACGGCCATGCCTGCGTAGCAGTTTACGGCGTTACTTTCCCATCCCTCGGTATAGATATCCATTTCGGGCTCTTCCTCTTCTTTAAAGAGGCTTTCGAGGTATTTGGTGGTTTTGTCGAGCTGTATGGCCGAATTGCCCTGATGTGCGAGAAGGTTTTCGTGCTGTGACTGATGCTGACCGGGAAGTTTAATGGTCTGCGCCTGAGCACCCGGGGAGGTGAGTGTCGATATTGCCGTCGCCGCAGTGAAAGCCGCTATGGCGCAACATATCTTTTTTCCGAAGTGTTTCATGCGAATTAGCTGGATTCGATTGGAGAGATTAATATATAAGGTATTGACTGGTTGTGAGAAGAGATACCGGGAGGTGGGGCTTAGGCGTTAGATTTCGCCCTCGCCGTAGAGAGTGGTGAGCAGCATGGGCTTGTAGTCGAAGAGCTCTTCTGGCTTGAAGAAGCGGTTGACTTCGATAATGGCGTTCTCGGGCGAATCTGAAGCGTGAACCAGATTTTCCTGGCCGCTCATGCCGAAGTCGCCGCGGATGGTGCCTGGCGCTGCGTTGCGGGAGTTTGTGACACCGGTCATGGCTCTAACCACGCTTACGGCGTCTTTGCCTTCAAGGACCATGACAATTACGGGTGTGGCGGTCATGGATCTTACGATGGAAGGGAAGAAAGGCTTGTCGGCAAGGTGGGCGTAATGCTCGCGGAGTATCTTCTCGTCAAGCTGCATCATTTTGATGCCTTTGATTATGAGGCCTTTGCGCTGATAGCGGCACATGATGTCGCCTACGAGAAATCTTTGAATTGCCGATGGTTTGAGTATTACGAATGTTTGCTCCATGCCTTTTATTTTATTGTCTATTTTATGTGCAGATAAAAAATTATTCCCTCAAAGTTACGAAAAATCCCAAAAGTGGCCAAAATATCTGAGGATAAAATGGAATTTTTTAAAATTTCTTAGCACTCGGCGAAAAACAATTCGGACAATTTTTCAATGGTTAAAACTTTGGTCTTCCCGATTTTAACATTGTTAACGCGCCCGCTTAATGCTGAAAATGCAGGCCTGGGGTGGCTTGAGTCCCTATATGCGGCATAGCTTGTCGACTGGTTTTTCAGCTGATTTTGCTCCAGTCTGCGTTGCGTGAGGCGAGGAGGGTTAGAAAGCGGCGGTAGGAGGCATTGTCAGGCCTTGTGAGTTCGGGGTCCGAGTCGAGAAGCTTTTCGGCCGATTCGCGTGCCTGCTGCACAATGAGCCCGTCAGTGGCGAGGTTTGCGATTTTGAGGTCGAAGGGTATGCCGCTCTGCATGGTGCCTTCTATGTCGCCTGGGCCGCGCATCGACATGTCGGCTTCGGCTATGACGAAACCGTCGGTGGTCTGGGTCATGAGTTCGAGGCGCTTGCGGGTCTCCCTGGCGATTTTATATTTGCTCATGAGTATGCAGTAGCTCTGATCGCCGCCGCGTCCTACGCGTCCTCTGAGCTGATGAAGCTGTGAGAGGCCGAAGCGCTCGGCGTTTTCGATTATCATCACCGTGGCTGAGGGGACGTTGACACCCACTTCTATTACGGTGGTTGCCACTAAGATACGAGCCTTGCCTGAGGCGAAAAGTTCCATCTGGTAATCCTTTTCGGCCTGTTTCATGCGGCCATGGACAAAGGCTGTGGAGAATTTGGGAAAGGTCTGTTTTATAATTTCATAGCCCTCATTGAGGCTCTTGAGGTCGATTTTTTCGTTCTCTTCGATGAGAGGGTATACGATGTATGCCTGGGCGCCTTTCTCGAGTTCCTTATAGAGGGCGCGGTAAACCCTCTGACGCTGTTCTTCGTATCTGAGTACAGTGACGATTGGCTTTCGTCCCGGAGGAAGCTCGTCGATTACAGAGACGTCGAGGTCGCCGTAAACGGTCATGGCCAGTGTGCGCGGTATGGGGGTGGCGGTCATCACCATCACATGCGGCGGCACATCGTTCTTGGCCCACAGGGCGGCTCTCTGCGCCACACCGAAGCGATGCTGCTCGTCTATGACTGCAAGGCCGAGGTTCTTGAACTTCACGTTCTTCTCTATAAGGGCATGAGTACCCACGAGAATGTCGAGCTCGCCGTTTTCAAGGTCTCGGTGAAGGCTCTCGCGCTTCTTGGCGGAGGTGTTTCCGGTGAGAAGTCCCACGTTGACGCCCGATCCGTCGAGCATCGAGGAGAGGCTTTCGAAATGTTGGTTTGCGAGGATTTCGGTTGGCGCCATCATACAGCACTGGAAGCCGTTGTCCTTGGCTATGAGCATGCAGAGAAGGGCCACGATGGTCTTGCCGCTGCCCACGTCGCCCTGCACGAGGCGGTTCATCTGACGGCCGGTGTTGACATCGCGTCTCACCTCCCTGATGACTCTTTTCTGAGCGTTAGTGAGAGGGAAGGGCAGGCGATTGCTGTAAAAGTCGTTGAAATATTTCCCCACATGGAGGAAGCGATGGCCCTGGAGCAGGCTTTTGCGCTTGCGCTCGCGATGGAGCATGTCGACCTGGATGCCGAAAATTTCCTCGAATTTTAGACGGTATCTCGCCTTCTCGAGCTTTTCGGGAGTGGTTGGAAAATGAATCTCGCAGAGGGCATCACGCAGGGGCATAAGCTTGCGCGAGGCTATTACTTCGGCTGGCAATGGGTCGCTGAGCCGCGGATGTGACGTGAGTATGGTTTTTACCCAGCCCGAAATTATGCGGGCCGTTATGGAGTTGTTTCTAAGGCCTTCGGTGAGAGGATATACGCCGCGTATGGAGCCGGCCTTCTCGATGGTCTCCGGGGTGTCGATCTCCGGATGACTCATCTGCCATCGGCCGTTCCATTTCGTGGGTTTGCCAAAGAGGTAATAGTCGGTGTTTATCCTCAGTCGGGCCTGAGTGTTCTTTATGTTGCGGAACCAGACGGCCTCAAGGGCGCCGGTGCCGTCGGTAAAAAGGGAGATGAGGCGACGTTTTGCGCCTTCGCCCTGAGTCTGAAAGCCGAGGAAGCGACCCTTTACCATAACCGAGGTGGCTTCGTCGTCACGGAGCGAGCCTATGCAGCGGGTCTGGGAGCGGTCGAGGTAATGTGTGGGAAAATGACGCAGGAGGTCATAGGCCGAACGTATGCCGAGCTGTTTTTCAAGAATCTCGGCACGTTTCGGGCCAATGCCCTTGACATATTGCAGGTCAAATTTTCTTAGCGATAACATTTGCCTTCGGCTACGATTGCTTCGGCGTGGAGGAGGTCGCCGGAAGTGGTGATTTTAAAATTGTCGGGACTGCCTTCGGAAAGGAAGATATTGCTCTTGCCTGTCAGCTCCATTACCGAGGCGTCGTCGGTGACCCGGGAGATGTCGCAGCCGCGGTATGCCTCAAGGAGCTTTCTGAAACGGAAAACCTGGGGAGTCTGCACGGCCACGAAACGTCGGCGGTCGACGGTGGACGACGATTTGCCGTCGTCGCTCAGCATGCGCAGGGTGTCTGTGACGGGTACGAAGGGTATTACGCCGTCGGGCTCGGGTTTCTGTTCAAGCGCATCAAGTGCGTCATGGATAATCTTTGCGGAGACGAGAGGTCGGGCTGCGTCATGGACAAGCACGCGGGCTTTTTCGCCGGGACTGTGGCTTTTGTCAATGGCTTCGAGGGCGTTTTTAATCGATTCGGCACGGGTTGCTCCCCCGAAAACGTACCTGATATAATCGAGACCGTATTGCGATGCGAGTTCTTTCCATCGATCTTCCTCGGCGGGTGAAATCACCACGACTATCCTTGCCGGGGGCAAAGCGCGGCGCAAAGCGTCGATGGTGCGGCATATCACGGGCAGGCTGCCCAGGCTGAGGTATTGCTTGGGAATGTCGGCGCCGAATCGGCTGCCGTTGCCGGCCGCAGGAATTATCACTATGTCTCTGTCGCTTTCCGGAGTCATTGAATAATAGGTTTGAAAATCGGGCCACCCTGAGGCGTCACCCCAACAATAATACAAAGGGTGTGTCAAAATAGTGTGGCCGGCTGTGGGAGCCGTTCTGATTTTGACACACCCCTGTGTTTCGCTAAAATGCAGGCTTATTACCAGGCGAACATGGGATAATCTTTCATCGTGGTGTTAACTTTTTCGCGAACGGCGGCGATAGTGGCCGGGCTTTCGGGATTGTTGAGCACGGTGTCGATCATCTCTACGATTTCGCCCATGAGGGGTTCTTTTGCACCGCGGGTTGTGATGGCGGGAGTGCCGAGGCGGATGCCGGAGGTCTGGAACGGCGAGCGGCTGTCGAAGGGAACCATGTTCTTGTTTGCTGTGATGTCGGCCTCCACGAGTACTTTCTCTGCAACCTTACCTGTAAGATCGGGGAATTTGGTGCGGAGGTC